>NZ_JBSMDE010000111.1:0-12585 GCF_056497305.1 Caldithrix sp.
CGGGCCTGTCCCCGAAAATCGGGATTTCCGCTGCGCTACAACCGGATGGACAGCCGACCAGACCGCCTGTTCGCCGATCTCTGTAATAACCGATCGTACAGCTAATTGGGCATCGGACTCGCATTCCAAATTTCCAATAATCGTTAATGGGACTATAGTAGAAAATCTCCAACACAGGTGAGAAAATTTACCACAAAGGTCTTCCCCCTCTCCCAGACTTTTATTCTGGGAGAGGGGGATCGAGGGGGTGAGGGCTAATTCGTGAAATGACTTCTGCTGTTAGAAAAGTAGAGTTAAAAGTATATGAGTGTAAGAGTTAAAGGGTTACGGGCACCGGACTGTCATTTTTTAAAGAAGTTTTTTGGTTGCTGCTCTGCTGCCTTAGAGAAACGTTCCGATGACTGTTTAAAGCTTTTAATCAATATGTGATCATTAAGCAAAATACCGTTAACTTTTTGGTAAATGAGCCGAAAATAACCTGTAAGTTAAACAATTTCGTAAAACTATGACCCAGATCATAGTTTTTTGGATAAAAAGCATTAAGATGTTAACAAAGGAACGATCAATTTCAGGAGGAAAAATGAAAAATTTTCTTTTCATTATTTTATTAGCCATAGGAATTAGTGGCGCTATTGGACAGACCATCTACTTAAGCGATGATTTTGAAGATGGGGATATCTCTGATTGGAAACAAATACCGGATACTAACTGGACGGCTTCCACAATCGACCCCATCAATGGTTCTTACTCTTTAAAACATGCCCTGGCCGACACCTTCGGTGCCAGCCACATTACCCATGCTTTAGACAGCATTGATGTGAGCCATAAAATTATTACCTGGCGTTTTAATTTAAAAAACGGTGGATTCGATCCCAGTTCAGCTGTAAAATTTTGGGTTTACCTTATGGTGCACGACACAACCGATGTCAATGGCTACGCTGTAGGCGTTAATTTGTCCGGCGCTACCGATAGCCTTTCATTGTGGCGCCTGACCAACAGTCAGCCAGACACCCTATTTCTTACTACCAGTTTCGACTGGCAGCCTAATTCTCTGGTGGGAATCGAAGTCACCAGAGATTCGGCCGGCGTCTGGGAACTCAAATACGATTCCAACGGTAATTTTGACCAGTTAGTTTCGGCCGGCGCGGCCAAGGATGATTATTACACGGCCATGAACTATTTTGGCATGTCCTTTTACTTTAAGACCGGCGAAGCAGGCAAAATCTGGTTAGATGATGTGCTGATTAAAGACGGAACGCGCGTCAACGTGGCTTTAAAATCCTTTTTGCAGGGCCCTTACGCAGCCGATACCATGAGCACCAGTTTAAATGTTCAGGGATTTATTCCGCAAAACCAACCCTATTCGCCTTCTCCCTGGAATTACTCCGGAGATGAGATTGTGTTGAACACTCCAGACTCTGTCGTGGATTGGGTCCAGGTTCAGTTAAGAACGGGAACGGATTCTGCCTCTACTGTAGCCTCAAGGAGCGCTTTCATTCGGAAGGATGGTATGGTTACCGATCTCGATGGTTACAGTCCGGTTAGTTTTTCGGAGATTGCGGATGGCAATTATTACGTGGTGATCCGGCATCGCAACCACCTGCCTGTGATGACTGCCAATCCCTTAACTCTTTCTGCCGAAACCACCCTGTACGACATGACCACCGGACAGGACAAGGCCTACGGTTCCTTACCCTTAGTCGAAGTAGCCAGCGGCGTGTTTGCCATTCCCACCGGTGATGCCAATGCCAACGGCCAGGTTCAGAATGATGATAAGAACGATTACTGGAATAACCAGGTCGGCGGGGCCGGTTACAAATCGGCTGATTTTAATGTAAACGGTCAGGTTCAAAATGACGATAAAAACGATTTCTGGCAACAAAATGTAGGTAAAGGAACTTATGTTCCTTTTTAAAATTAAAGAAAGTAATTAAAATAAAAGGAGAAATAAAATGTTTAAAAGTAAAATTACACTTCTGCTGTTATTACTGGCCAATCTGTCCTGGGCCACAGGAATCACCTTTACATTTGGCAACACAATGATCACGCGTTCCAATGGAGTCATGTATTTCGAGTTTGATGTATTGGCCCAGGCCGACGCTGCGGGTTCGCGTTTGGGAGACAACCTGGTGTACATTAATTACAACACCCTTGGCTTTGGTACCAATGTGGCAGCCAACAATAATGTTTCCGTAGAAAAAGGCACCTTGTTGCAGGGTGATTTTGGCCCTCCCGCTCCATATTACAGCATTGTCAACATCACCGATAACACCGATTCGCGATTTGCCGTGACCGTTGAGTACAACTACCCTGGAAGCCCGGAATACGGTAATGAAGTACCAACCACGCCCACGCAATTGATGCACATTACCATGGTCATTGCCGATTCCAATGAGACCTCGGGACTAAGCTTTGAGCAATCTCTGATGGAAGGGCAGCAATATGAATCCGATAACGCAACCAAATACTCTCCGGTAGTGGCCAGCGATACAGATAATACGCCATTGGACGACACCCCAAGCGCCATCACGCAAAATGGCCGCAGTGTTCCGGAAAAATTCTTTTTGTACAGTAATTATCCCAATCCCTTCAATCCAAGCACTACGTTAAAGTTTGATTTGCCGCAAAACGTGCAAAATGTAAAACTGGTTATCTACGATGTACTGGGCAGAGAGGTGGCCGTTCTCTACTCCGGAAGTCTGACTGCCGGACGCTACACCTACACCTGGGATGGTCGCAATCGATTTGGCAGCCTGATGCCTTCCGGGGTTTACTTTGCCAGTTTTAAAGCAGATGAATATTCCAGAACCATCAAAATGATGCTCGTAAAATAATACAACTTTGCCTTGCCATGAAAAGATCTGGGGGCCTCAGGCCCCTTTTTTTATCTTCAATCTAATTTGCAGATCGCACTCTTAATTTTTCTTCAACATCATTCAAAGTAACTCAGCGCAGTTAAAAGCCACATTTACAAAAAGTTTAAACAGGTTTTTTAGAATACTTCCCTAAAAAGAGGTAATGCATCTCAGTGCAGTGTAAGGAAATAAAACTGTTGAATTGTTGATTGGTTGAATGGCCTGTCCGGCTGCGCCTGCCAGACGGGCCTGTCCGGTGGCCAGACGGGCCTGTCCGGTGGCCAGACGGGCCTGTCCGGCTGGACAGCCGTCCAGACGGGCGGGCATGTCCCCGAGGATTGGGATTTGGAATGACGCTCGGCACGAAGCCTCACTGATTGTCATTTCGTTCTTATAAAAGTCTCGAGCTGAAGCTCGAGTTACGTTGCGGCTCTGCTGCCTTAGAATACTTCCTTCAAAAGATCTAGTCCCGCCACAGCAGGATGCGAAAATTTTTGTGTTAAAGATCCTAACCCCCCGGCCCCCTTCCCTTCTTTTAATAAAGGGAAGGGGGAGCAAATTGTGCCGCTTTGCTGAGTTTTCGCCTTAAATGTCAATAAATTATATTTTTTTTCGAAATCTTTGTGCTCTCTGCGGTTGATTTTGGTTGCGGCTGTACCGCCTTAGAATACTTCCCTCAAAACATCAGTCATGCTTTGCGGGATGCGAAAATTGTTTCATCGTTGGATGGTTCAAAAGTTGAATTGTACAATGGAGCGCAAGCGACGGGCAGGGCGGAGAAATCTTTCTCAGGCGTAAGGGCGAAGCATTTTCCTGAAGGTTGTTTCAATTAGCGCAGCCTCTTTGTGTGCAAGTTAAAATTGCTCTTGAGAAAGTCTTTGCAAAAAATGCTTCGCCCTTACAACGTCTCGAGCTGAAGCTCGAGTTACGTTGCGGCTCTGCTGCCTTAGATAAAAGCAGTTAACGCTCAGAAGCGATTGATCAATTTAATTTCTACCCCTTCAAATTCCGGTTCGTAACGACAAATACCGCCCACACAAATAAAGCCTTCTCGACGCGTACCGTACAGGATGGACAGGCGTTGATTTTTCCAGAAATTAAACGATAGCTGTCCGTACAGCCATTGATGGCGGTCCATCTGCACATTTCGAATCTTGAACCGATTGGTGTACTCTCCCACCAGCCCAAAACTGACCCAGGGAGAACGCGAATATTCCAGCAGAAGCAATTCATTGTCGTATTCGCTCTGATCAAGTCGATTTCTGGTGTGTTGGTGCTGTACACTTAGATGCAATTGATCGCGATCGGAAAAATCGTAAGTTGCATCCAGAATGGGCGTAATATTTTGTGTATTGGTAGAAAAATCAAAATTCCAGTCAAACACCAGATGGTATTCCAGATTCTCTTTCCAGTAATGCACCATTTCCAGATAATATTCCTGAAAAATGCGCCGTTTACTATGCGTAAAAGTTTGGGCATGATTGCCAATGAATTGCAATTCAGGCCGTGGCGTGTAATTCAATTCGATCTGATAGCCGGTTTCGTCATTTTGATTTAAAAAATGGGGGTGGCGATTCAACATTGAAAACGGTTGTTCTCTGGTCAACGAAGGGGCTGCATTGTACTCCGTTAGGTAGGCATTTTGAAAAGACATCTGATTGTAATCTTTTAATTCCAGCAGAGCATTCCACTTTTCACCATAGGCGCTCATAGCCAGATAATAACTCACTTTATTGTGCCATTGAGGTTTGACAATCTCCGTGTACAGATCAAAAAAATCGTGAGAAAAGTTCAGCCGACCGGCCCACAATGCGGTTTGCTCTTTAAAATATTGTGGATGGTGCTGATACAGAAAGCTACTTCCGATTTTTAAATTTTTAGTGGTCTTTAATTCCACATCAGCGCCGCTTAACCATTCTTTACGCCGATTGTATTTGTCGCGCATTTTGCCCGTTAAAACCTGAAATTTCAGGCGATTGAAGTTAAGGGCGACGCGGGCCCCAAATAAATTATTGTCCACGCGTAAATTGCGGTCTTCATAGGTGCGTAAAGTCAGCCCGCGGCCGAACATGACGTAATAATTGCCCAGCGTCACGTCCAGAAAGCGTTTGCGAATGCGGGCGTAGATAAAGGTTAGTTCATAATGTTTCAATAAGGTATCCGCTGGGAAAATGGTAGGATCAGGCGGTTCATTGATTTCGAACCGCCCGCCTATTTGCCACCAATCACGCTGATAGGTAACGTCTGTCCAGCTTTCCCAGATGTCGAGGTCCCTTGATTGCCAATGAGTGTACTCCAATTGATTCCGAAAAGTAACCTGGGCCCACACTCCCTGGCTTATCAGAATCAGAAAGCAGAAAACACACAACACGCCTTTCATGAATCATCCTTAATCACTGTTCGTTCCATAATTTCAACAACTCCTTTTCCAATTCTTCCTCATCCCCTTTACGGTAACCTGTATGATGATAGACAACCTTCCCTTTACGATCCAGGACAAAGGTTTGGGGAATTTCATTCACCAGTAATTCACTGGCAGCTTCCCGATCCGGATCTACCAGAAAGACAAAATCATATTTGTGCGTTCTGGCGTAACTTTTAACTTTGGCCATACTGCGCGGGGAATCGGTTGAAATGGCAATGATCTGCAAACGATCCCCGTATTTTTCTTTTAACTTCTGCAAGGCCGGATGCTCTTTTTGGCAGGGCAAACACCATGTGGCCCAGAAGGTAACCACGGTGGCATCGAAATTCAGATTTTCAGAGAACTGAAATGTATTGCCCTTTAAATCATTCAGGGCAATTTTAGAGAAATTTTGAGACAGCGCCCATCCGCTGAACAGCAATACCAATAACAGTACTTTCTTCCACATTTTCATCTACCCCATTCTCTTTAGAATTTTAAATTCAGGTCCACACAACAATTATTTGATCAATAACATTTTACCACGCTGGTGTTCCATCCGCCCTAAATGGTTTCGGGCGGTAAGCTGATAAAAATAAAGTCCGCTGGCCAGCTCCGGCGCACTGAATCTGTAATAATTTCGTCCTGCGATTATGTTATGTAATCGTTTAGAAAAGACCACAGCCCCCGACGTAGAAAAGACCTTTAAAACCACCTCATGCGTATTGGCCGGCACAACAAATTCGATAATCGTTGCATTGTTAAAGGGATTGGGGAAATTACCCAACAACAAAAAGGAATTGGGCTGCAACGAAGGGCCATTCTGCAATCCAGTTGACTGCGTTTCTGCAGTAAAAGTCTGCTCCAGTGTATCGCTGCTACCTTCGGCAAAGATTAACAGGGTAGCCCTGCCTTTCCCCGGCTGGTCAGTCGTAAAAAAATGGATGCTAAATTCAAGGCTATCGCCACTGTTTAGGGCTGTGGCAATGGTATCGACCTCCGGAGCGTAACAGTTTTCAAAACAGAGCGAGGAGCTCCAGCCTTCGGGCAATTGATTTTCCTTGCGAATGATGACCACCTTTTGCGTGGTATCACTGACATTGTAGATCATGCCATCGCCCACCAGTTCCTGGCCCGCCGCTCCGCTGGCCACACTGTCTTTAACCCACACGGCAATGCTCGGTTTTGGAATTTGCGAAATCACTATCAGGTGTTGATTTAGAGTCTGACCGCTCAGTAAGTCTGCAAACTGAAGCAGTACGTGGCCGCTGTCTGGCTGCTGGGCGGTACTGACCACAATATCAAAGAACACGCTATCGCCCGGCATAATCACCGAACTCACCTCAGAAACCCCCGGCGGGTAGCAGGAAACTCCCAGGCACATGGTGGTAGCCCATTCCTCGGGAATATCATTTTGAACTCGCGTTACCTGAAAGACCATGGCCGAATCCGTTAAATTGTGGATATAGGTTTCAAAAGTGTAGGCGTCCCCGGCAATGACGGTTACCGCGGTATCGGCAAAGTGATAGCTAAATGCCGGTTGCATTTGGGTCGAAACTGTGAAGGTCAAAGAATCTTTCAGGCCGCTGACCAGGTCTTCAAAACGTAAAACGGCCATGCCCATGGACGGTATCTCATCTGTATTGAACACAATATCAAAAAACAGACTGTCGCCCGGATTTAAAGCAACGGCATCGGGGGCGCTAACCTGAGGCGGGTAGCAGTTGGCCCCAAAACAGAGCGTAGTCGTCCAGTTTTCGGGAATGTCGTTCACCGTACGCGTCATTTGTACAACCATCACCCCGCTGCTCAGGTTGTGAACATACCCCTCAAAAACAACCGATTCACCTGGTGTAGCCTGAGCTACGGTATCCTGAACGTCAATAAAGAGGTCTCCTGCAAACAGACCGCCGGCCAGGAGTAAGATTATTACTATGTTTAAAATAGATTTCATTGGTACCACCTGATTTTTATTTTGTTTTTCTTAACGTAACAAGATCATCTTTTTGCTGGCCTTGAAATTTCCGGCTTTGAGTGTGTAAATGTAAACGCCACTGGCCAGATTTTGGGCATTTAAGCGAAATTGATGGCGCCCGGCTTCCTGAAAGCCTGCAACAAGCTGCTTCAGTTTTTTGCCGGAGAGATCGTACAGCGTTAACTCAACCGTTGTCGCCTGCGGCAAATCGTAGGTAATGGTGGTTACAGGATTAAAAGGGTTGGGGTAGTTTTGATGCAACCGAAAGGACGACAGAACCGTGGAATGCCCACGACTAACGGTACTTGGTGGATTGCCCAAATTCACCTTTGCCGCCACCTTTACTTCCTTGGTATCGTCATTCTGCACAAAAGCGATTAATTCACAATTCTCTTTGACCACGCCGGAAGGAATCTGAAAAGTGATCTGGTTTTGCACCTGAGAACCCTGCACCGGAGCATTGCTATCTGTCCAGAGTTCGGTTCCGTTTTCATCAGGAATCATTAAGCGCTCCACAAAGTGCAGCGAGTCCATACTGGTCTCCCAGTTGTAGGCGATGTGCGATTCGCACAGGGCCCAGCGAACAAACAGATTTTTTTCGTAAGTAACGCTTTGGTAAGTAACGGTTGCCGTAGCCGAAATATCCGAACCGTTTTCCGTCCAGGCGATATCCATGGTAAAAGGGGTGTATTCCTGACGTTCGGCCAGATACAGCGTTTCGTAATTATTGTACACTCCGCTCCAGTCGCTGCCAGCCGCTGCGCCGCCAACGCTACGACTGTCGCCCCCGAAAACACAGGTCGGATAGGCTGAAATCCCATAGTAAGAACGACGGGCGGCCGCATACGAATTATCAAACGGATCGTTGCCACTGAATCCGCCATGATAAGCAATAATGGCCACATTATCCGGGTAAGTATGATAGAGGCTATCTAACGCTTCGGCTGCCCCCGGACAGTAAGTACATTCGGTATCGGTAAACTCTTCCGGCAGCACCACTTCTTTTTGGCTGGCATAGGAATTGACAAAGCGCGTCGCCTCATCATTGCTGGCGTCCTGATCAGTGCTCAGCACGGTTTGGGCAAAAAAGGTGTAACCTTCCTGACCAAACGTGTAATTATCGAAGGTAACCTGTGTTTTCTGCCCCGGAGCTAGATTGCTCACTGTTTTAGTGCTCAGCACCACCTGATTGTCATTCCAATCGTAGTAACCAAACCGGACATCAAATGATTCGCTGTTTTTCCCTTCATTTTTGACCGTTGCCTGAGGCTGAATAGTAGAATTGGGAGCGTAATGGCTATCCATATCCAGTGATAAAGTCATCACGTCGTGATCAGATGGTATTACTACTCTAACATCGTCAATGTACCACTGATAATTCGGGCTACCCGGATTGGAATAATGGAAGCCGATGTAAACCGTACTCTGTCCGGCATAGGCCGAGAGGTCCACCTCAACTACATTGCCCGAAAATCCATCAATCGTATGATCCGCAGGCGTCATGGTCATCACAGTCGTAAAATTGGAAGCGCCAGTCGGTGAGGTGGTAGAAACCCCGATGTAGTGCGTACCGCCGCCATCCTGCCAGCCGTCTTCATCTTCATAAAAATATAGGGTAGCCCTTGAGGCGGACGACAGGTCCAGGGCCGGCGTTACCAGCCAGATATCACAGGGATACAAATACTGAACCTCAGCCTTGGCAGAATGCGAACCGGTTCGGCTCTTCTCAGTACTTTGAACCCAACCTTCTAAAGAAAAGCCTTCAGAAAATCTCGTCCATCCGGAGGGCGGAAAAGAGCCCTCAAAGGACTCGTCGAGTATGGCCGTAGTTACCTTGTTGACACCGGCCATAACACCGCTCAATACAAAAAATACGATCAATAAAATGTGTGCCAGCTTCATAGCTCCTCCTTAATTAACCCCGGTTTGTAAAACCTGTTTATTTTGTATGTTTTGAATAAAAGCAACGATTTTACTGTTTTTATACTGCCAATTGGCGGGCCAATCTTTTACATAGTCAAAAGACGCTTTGTCCAGGGCATCTCCCTGGCGATCGGACAAAAATCCGCGAAATACCCATTCGAAATCTTTTAATCCATTTGAACCCGGCGGATTGTCGAAATGAATGCTATCTTCAGCAATGGCTACAAACAGGCGCAAATCGGAATCGGCCTGATAGGCACCATAGTCATACAATTCAACGCGAACGCGCAATTGATTGTCCACAAATTCTTTTTCAATCGAAATACCCAACGCGCTGTTCTGAGCAGCCAGAGCCTGATCGTATTTGCTGACAATTTCATCATAATTGTGGGCCTCAACACCGACCGTCCCCTTCAACTTTAACGTAGGCAGAGTCTGTACGTTGTAAAAACCTATCCGTTGGTCCACGTCTTTCGACGCTGCCTTGTAAAACGGATCATTAGGACTGGGCCAGTTGGCAAAATATTCAATAATCACGTAGTGCTCTGCCGCGTGTTCCTCGCTAAATTTCAGTAGATTTTCTGTAGCCGGCACACAGGGTACACAGGAAACATTGGCAAAGGATTCAAATAAAAGGCGTTGAATAATGGAAAGATTCATGTGCAGTTCGAATGCTTCCTGCTGGCCGGTAACAATGGTGGTATCATTAATCATAAATCCATTTTTTTCCAGACGAATTTTATGAGAACCTGGCGTGGTAACCAGAGTGTCCGGCGTCTTTTTTCCCGTATTTTGATCGTCCAGAAAAATGGTAGCACCAGCCGGATCGCTGTTAATCTGTAATGTAATTGAGGTGATAATTTTTTGCAACTGAAAGGTAACCCGGGTAATCTGATCGGCCTCCACTTCTACCGGAATGGAATCTTGAAGGGCCTGATATCCATCAAGAAATACGCGAACAATGTGCTGACCAGGGGAGACATTTTTTATGGTGTCGGGAGTGGTCAGACCGGTGGATTGCCCATCCAGGATGATGGCAGCGCCCATCACCGGAGTTGATTCCACAAAAACTGAGCCGGTTTGTTGGGTTCCATTCTCCATTTCAACCGGTTGCTTAACCCCGCAGTTAAACAAAAATAGCAGTATTAAAGGAAAGCCTGATTTAAAGTATTTCATGCAATTCCATTTTTTTATTTAAAATTAAAACATCAAGAGAATATCAACTTCAACTCTTATCACAATTTTATTCACAAAAAACAGAATGAATGTTCGAATATTCAAAGTAAAAACAAACAATTAACATTTCAACCTAATTTTTTAAAAAATTGTTAACATTTTTTAAAAATCATAGGCGGAAACTCAAAGGTTGGAAATGTAACGTTGCTTTCATGAGTTTATGCTTAGAATACTTCCCTCAAAACATCTAATGCAGCAGAGCCGCAACCAATAAACATTTCCACAGGGATTTAATCAACCACAAAGCGCACAGAGAAGCATTTTTAAATTAAAAATTACGAATTACGAATTAATTTGCAAAGGGGCAACTTATGCCCAGGCGTTGATGAACCGTGCCGGCATGTCATTCTGAGAATCCCTTACATTGGCAGAACATTCGAAAGAGCAATGTAACTCGTGCTTCAGTCCGCGACTTTGTACGGGCGAAGCATTTAAATTGAGCTTTTATTTTAAAACCCATCTCCACGGCCCCCTTCCCTTTAAAAAAAGGAAGGGGGTGTTTTAATCTTTGCTTTGTAAAATTTGATTTATAAATGTTCATCTACTCAAATGGCTTGTAATTAGGCAGCGTTAAAAATTTGGCATCCCGCCGTGGCGGGACTAGATATTTTGAAGGAAGTATTCAAAATAAAAGTAAAAAAGGAGGTACGCTCAAAACTATTCGGATTGCCCCTCCAGTTCACTTAAACTTTTTCCTAAATTTTCCCGGTTTGTTATTTTATGTTTCAAATTATTTTTTTGCAAATTTAATTCCTGCGCCAGCGACTTATCCGCCTTAAAGCGAATTTGTAAGGTACAGTCCAGTTTAATGCTCGGTCTAAAAATACCGATGCCTTCCAGTCGAACCGGACGGGCAATGGATAAATTATGGAGTAGTACATCCCGCAAAGCATAAATAACGGCAATGATATCGGGAGGACTTAAGGTAGAACGTTCAGTAATATATTTCGCCATATCTCTTGTCTCAAGCGGCTTTTCCAGTTTTAAACGTGGAAAACGATCATTAACCTGCGATAATGGCATGCTGTTTTCCTTTTCTTAAAACCATACCGTTGCTTTCTGCAAAATGCAAATTTTAGTGTCATTTCGAGGAGTCCCGAAAGTCGGAAAGCCGAGAAATCTTTTTTTATGTTGTAAGATTTCTGCCCCCGATAAATCGGCATTCGAAATGACATACGTGTGTATTTTTCAGAACGCTAAAAACCTTTCCGAGAAAATATACGCACTAATCATTAAAAATTCAATGAGTTTTTAATGATTTTCATTGGAATTTTTTTAAAACTCGATGAAACTTTTTTCTAATTTTGGTGGGGAATTAGGCTGGACTTTGACAGGCTATGAAACGAAAAATGGGACTTTTAGCTAAAACATAATTTTTTTATCCAAGGTGGGGAATTTCAATTTCTGCTTGACAAGTAGAAACCTGAAATAACCCAGCCACATCATAATGGTTAACCGGATTATTCGGGACAAAATTGTATGGCGACTGGCCGGGCATCGGGAAATACAGTGATCCACCCGGTTCTAATGGCCTAATTATCAAGATTTCTAAAAACCGATTATTTTTCCAATCTCAAAATTCCCTGAGAATCAAAAGGGCAATATTTACTTCTGAAATCTTCGAAATTTGCCTCTCCTATCGTAACTCTTCTACCTTCTTCAACATCTACTCTAATATATAATATCCCCTTTAGGTTAGGAAAATAAAAATCGTACTGCTTGACAAAATAAGCTATTCCATCGTCGTCTTCATCGTTTTCTCCACCTGAATCAGGATATTTATCAATAGCTTATCCAGAAATGATAGATTTTATATTGTATTTCTTATTCTCTGATGTTTATTCAAAAAAGATTTTGGCCTTAGTAATTGTTTTAATTTTGATTGTTTGGGTTAAAGTATCATTCTCGAAGATTAAGTCCTTAAATTTGTGTAAAAAGGCAAAAATGTGAAAAATTGCCATATCCTTTCTAACTTTAGATTTTTTCAAAAAAAAAAAGAAAAACAAACAAGAAAGGAAAGGATATGGCAAAAAGACAAGACAAAGATAATTCAATACTCAGTCATATTCAACAATCATTAATGGATGACAGTGATTTTCTACGTGCTTTAGTAGAAAAAAGTTTACAGAAGATATTAGATACGGAATTTGAGAACTTTATTCAGGCCTCGCCTTACGAACGTACAGAAGATC
>NZ_JBSMDE010000112.1:0-20003 GCF_056497305.1 Caldithrix sp.
CTTCAAGAAAAACTGAAACTCAACTAATCTATCTGAGATAAACGCGATTTTAAATTGCATATTTTACCCAGCTAACGATTTGTGGCAAATAGTATCGACAATAATTGACATTATTTTAGATAAAAAGGATAAGTTTTCATTTAAAAATGAAATTCTCTTTTTGCGCCGCCAATAAGTACTTTTTATTGTAAATTGTTTTTTTGAAGTTATGGAAGATTCTTTTTTCGTTCGATCTGAATTTAAAAGCCTTAATTGCACATTACGGTTGATTTATTGAATTGTTGAATGGTTTAATGGAGAGGAAGCAACGTGCAGACCGGAGAAATCTTTCTCCAACGTACGGGGTGAAGCATTTTCCTGGAGAAGGTTCCAATTAGCGCAACCTCTTTGTGTACGAGTTAAAATTGCTCTTGAGCAAAGCTTGGCAAAAAATGATTTGCCCTTACAAAAGTCTCGAGCTGAAGCTCGAGTTACGTTGCGCCTTCGAAGGACATTTGTACTGCGTGCCGGTGTAAGGGATTTCTCTCCCGACAAATCGGGATCGAAATGACACGCGGCACGGGGCCTCGACTCTCCGGCACGACTTGACGTTTTACAGGAAAATTCGTAATTCGCAATTCATAATTCGTAATTTTTAATTAAAATGCGCCCTTTGTGCCTTCTTTGGGACCTCTGTGGTTTTTAAAGGTGGCGGCTCTGCTGCTTTAGCTAATGGTGTTTAAGGCCTGATCCAGATCGGCAATCAGTTCGTCTGCGTCTTCCACGCCTACCGAAAGACGTACCAGACCATCTGTGATATGCGCTTTGAGCCGCGCTTCTCTGGGCATGATGGCGTGCGTCATGGATGCCGGATGCTGAATGAGGGTCTCAACCCCACCCAGGCTAACCGCCAGCTGACACAGTTTTACATTGTTCATCACGGCTTTACCCCCGTTCACGCCCCCTTCTACTTCAAAGCTGATCATGCCTCCAAATCCGCTCATTTGCTTTTTAGCTAGTTCGTGTTGCGGATGCGAAGGAAGTCCCGGATAGGCTACATGCTTAACTTTAGGATGCGCTTCTAAAAACTCGGCGATTTTTTGCGCGTTGGCGCAATGGCGCTCCATGCGCATGGCCAGCGATTTAATGCCACGATGCACCAGAAAGGCATTTATCGGTCCGATGACCCCGCCAAACAGGTTGAGGGCTTTACGCAATAATTTAAACTGTTCCTCCTTCTTGGTGACAATCATCCCCGCTACTACATCGGCATGACCATTTAAAAATTTGGTCATGCTGTGGACAATGATGTCTGCCCCAAATTGAAAGGGCTTTTGCAGAATGGGACTGGCAAACGTATTGTCCACCACCAGTAACGCTCCGTTCTGATGGGCCAGCTCGGCCGCGCCTTTCAGGTCGGTGATGCACAGAGTCGGATTGCCAGGCGTCTCCACGTAAACCATTTTGGTCTCTGGCCTGATGGCCTGTTCAATCGCCTGTAAATCCGCCGTATCCACAAAGGTAGTTTCCACGCCAAATCTGGAAAAGATTTGTTCCAGAATGGTAGTCGTCGGTCCATAAACCGCCTCCGAACAGACCACGTGATCTCCCTGTTTTAAATAAGCGCCGAACACCGTGTGAATAGCGGCCATACCACTGGCGCAGGCCAAACCCTTATGCCCCTGTTCTAACTGGGCTACGGCATTTTCCAGAGCTTGAATGGTCGGATTGCCCATGCGTGTGTAGATGAAACCTTCTTCCTGTCCGGCAAACAGGGCAGCCCCATGATCGGCATCCCGGAATTTAAAGGTGGACGTCTGATAAATCGGCGGAACTACAGCCAGATGTTCATTGTCTGTCATGCCCGCATGTACGCTTTTAGTCGCATCAGAATAGTTTTTATCCATCGACATTTTTAAAACCTCCATTTTTTTAAACACTGTAATTTAATCAATTATTTTTTTCAACAAAATCAAATTATCGGATTCATATCACAAAAAGTGGTTTTCATAATTCAATTACTTTTAAATTGGCGGAAACAAAGGAGGTTTTTATGAATTCCAAAACACTTAAATGGTTCCTGATCAGCTTTTTGGCGTTTATTCTGCTCATCTTGGCTACACTGTATTGGGGCTATGCCCGTTTTAAAAAATCGTTGCCCCTTTTGCAAGGCGAAGTTCAGATTCCGCAGTTAAAAGAAAGTGTAACGGTTTACCGCGATAGCATGGGCATTCCGCAGGTGGTGGCCCAAAACGAAACGGACGCCTATTTTGCTCTGGGATATTTGCATGCCGGGGATCGCTTATTTCAAATTGACCTGACGCGTCGCCTGGCAAGCGGAAGATTGAGCGCCATGTTGGGGCCTGTCACTTTAAATTTTGACCGCTACAATCGGATGATCGGGCATGCCAGGCTGGCCGAAAAATTTCTGTCCTCAATTAATGAAATTGATCGACACAAACTCCAGGCCTATGTGGATGGGGTGAATTATTGGGTCAAACAGGCCGAGGCCTTACCAATGGAATATCAATTATTGCGTCAGGGATTTGAACCATACACGTTAAAAGAATTGCTCAGTGTGCTCAGTTTCCAGACCTGGTTTGCGAATTTTTTGCAAAATTCAGATGAGTGGTTTTTAAAAATAGTGGAACGCATTGGCCTGGAACGGGCCCGCGATTTTGAGCGACCCTATCCGCTGTGGGCCCCCATGACCATCCCACAGGAACAGGGGCTCTCTGTGCAAAGCTTTTTATTTAGCCAATATTTCCCGGATTCTTTTTTGCCATTTCGCATGGCGCATTCATCCAATTCCTGGGTGGTGGCGCCGCAAAAAAGTGTGAGTGGCCACGCCATGCTGGCCAGCGACCCCCATCTGGAAACACGGCGTCTGCCACAATTCTGGTATCTGTGCGGTGTACATGTGAAGTCCACAAACCTGCACGTTGTGGGCATTAGTACGCCCGGTTTGCCGTTTATGGTGATGGGCCACAATGGACAGGCGGCCTGGGCCTTTACCGTTGGCGCCATCGATATTTCGGAAATTTATCAGGAAAAACGCCATCCGCAGGACAGCACACTCTATTTTAACGGACACGATTGGTACCATTGCCGGATGTTTGTGGATACCATCCGGATCAAAGGCCAGGAAACGCCGTACATCTTTCGTTACAAATGGACTGAAAATGGTCCGGTTGTCTGGACGGCCGATTCCATGAGTCACGATTATGCTTTGTATTGGGCCGGTTTCGAGATGAATCTGGCTAAAACCGTGCAGGCGGCCTTTCATTTAGCACGGGTTCGTGATTTCGAGGATTTTCGTCACACGGTCACGCAGTTTGGGGCTCTGGATGCAAACTGGACCTACGCCGACCGTGCGGGCAATATTGGCTACCAGCTGGGAACTCCCATTCCGGTGCGGCCGGCATCGGTTGGTAAATTGCCCATACCCGGCTGGATCGATTCGCTGAAGTGGCGCGGTTTTCACGCTCTGGATGAAACACCGCACAGTTTAAATCCGGCTCAGGGCTGGTTAGCCACCTGCAATAATAAGCAGGATCAGTACCATTTGAATTTTCCGCTCTTTGGAAAATTTTTTGTCAAACGTATTTTACGCGCTTCCGAACTGCTTTCCCAAAAACGTAAATTTTCTGTTAAGGACATGCAAAATTTCCAGATGGATCGGGTCGATCGCTATGCGCAACGCTGGCAGAAAATTCTGGTTAAGGCCTTAAAGGAAAATGGTCAACCGGCCCTGGCTGCCCGTGTGGCCGGCTGGGATGGTTCCATGGCGCCTGAATCCCGCGAGGCAGCTCTGGTCGTTTTGTTTTTAAACAACTTAAAAAAGGCCATGTTGCAGGATGAATTGGGAGCGCGTTTGGTGCGCCGTTTGACGGACGAAGATTTTGAACAGATTTTCAAGCACGGCCCACGAAATTATTTTGATGACCAGGCCACGGCCGATCGAGTCGAAACAAAACGCGAGATTATGACCATAGCCCTGACCAAAGCCCTTTCTCAATGGCAGAACCAGACCTGGGGACAAATCCATACCCTCAGTATGGCCCATCCCATGGCCAGAGTGCCCCTGTTGGGAACTTTATTGGGTCTGAAAAAGGGCCCGATCCCCTGGGGCGGTAGCTCTGGCACCTTAAACGCTTCGTTTTTCATAGAAGATGGAAACCATCCGGGCCATTTTAAATCGATTGTCGGCCCAAGCTGGCGTTTTGTGATCGATTTTGCCGATCCTGATCAGGCCACATTTGTTCTGCCAGCCGGCATTTCAGGCAATCCGCTCAGTCCTTACTTTTTTAACTTTTTTGAATACTGGAAAAGCGGCCGGCGCTGGATGGTGCCCATTTCGCTGTCAAAAATAAAAAAGCGGGCCAAATTTACTCTGATCATGAGAAAGTCGGGAATAAACAAACGGATTAAGACAGCCGAGCCGGCCAGGGGGGAGGGAAAATAAAGCTTTCTCTGTTTTGCGCCGACGCAGTCGGGGCATCGGTCGAAATAACAGTGAGTGCGGGGCCCGTGCTGACTGTCATTCTGATCTCGATTTATTGGGAGAAGAATCCCTTACACTGGCAGACAATTCACAAGCATAACGTAACTCGAGCTTCAGCTCAAGATATTTGTAAGGGCGAAGCATTTTTTGAAAAGTCCTTCTTAAGAGCGATTTTAACTTTTACACAAAGAGGTTGCGCTAATTGGAACAACCTTCAGGAAAATGCTTCGCCCTTACGCCTGAGAAAGATTTCTCCGCTCTGCACGTCGCTTTCGCTCCGCGCATCGGTCGAAATAACGATCAGTGAGGGCGCGTTCCGGTCTGTCATTCCGATGTCCCGCTTTGCGGGACGAGGAATCCATTTCATCATTAAACCAATTTCGCCTCTCGCCGGTGTCTGGTCGGAAAAACACCTTGCCCACCAACTTCGACTTCCTTTTCAATCCATTCTTTGTCACTTTTTACTTGAACCCTATTTTCATCTTTTTTACTTTGAATGTGAATAAATTAAAGGATATCCATGCACGAAGAAGTATTCATCCAATTAGCGGCCATTCTTGTCCTGGGGATTTTAGGACACTGGATTTCCTGGAAGATTCATTTACCTTCCATTTTAGTGTTGCTACTGACTGGATTCCTGATTGGCCCACTGTTGAACTGGATCAATCCCGATCGATTGTTTGGCGATAGTTTATTCCCCATTGTATCGCTTTCGGTAGCCATCATTTTGTTCGAAGGCGGCCTGAGTCTTTCTTACAAGCAGCTAAGCGATCTCAAAGAGGTTGTGTTGCGGCTGGTAACGGTTGGTGTGCTGCTCACATTTCTTCTGGTCACCATTTCGGCCTATTACCTGTTGCAATTGAATCTTAAAATAGCCATTCTGTTTGGTTCTATTCTGGTGGTAACCGGTCCAACGGTTATTGTGCCCTTATTGCACCATTTACGCGTAAAAAAAGACATTGGGCAGGTTATTTTGTGGGAAGGCATTGTTAATGATCCCATTGGGGCTACTATGGCCCTGATCGTCTTTGAAGTGATCATAGCTAAAAACATAGGACAGGCCATTGTCATCTCCCTGCTGGCCATTTTAAAAACCTTTTTAATCGGAACGTTATTGGGGATGGTCGGAGCCTTTCTGTTGATCTTTTTGATGAAACGTTACTGGTTGCCGGACTTTTTACACAATCCGGTGACGTTGATGATTATAATTATTATTTTTGGAACTGCCAACCATTTTCAGGCTGAATCCGGCTTATTGGCCGTTACACTGATGGGTATTTTCATGGCCAATCAAAAATCGGTACCCATCAGCCACATTCTCGAATTCAAAGAGAACCTGAGACTCATCTTAATTGCCGTGCTTTTCATCATCCTTTCTGCCCGTCTGAATTTAAAGGATATTCCCTTTTTAGAACCGGGCGCTTATCTTTTCCTGCTGGTATTGATTTTTTTAATACGTCCCCTGGTTATCAGCCTTTCTACGCTCGGCACCACTTTGAATTGGCGCGAACGTATTTTGTTGTTCTGGATGGCGCCACGAGGGATTGTGGCAGCCGCCGTTTCATCGATCTTTGGCCTGTATCTGGCCGAAAGGGGATTTCATCAAAGCACGCAGTTGATGTCTTACACCTTTTTTGTCATTGTGGGAACCGTGGCCTTTTACGGATTAACAGCCGGTAAAGTGGCCACACGTCTTAAATTGTCCTTTGCCAATCCCCAGGGGATTCTGATCGTCGGCGCCCATTCTTGGGGTAGAACACTGGCTAAATTTTTAAAAGAGCAGGGCATTGAGGTCCTGCTGGTCGATTCCAACCGGCACAACGTTAAAATGGCTAAAAAGGAAGGCTGTGATGCCCGGGAAGGAAACATCCTGTCCGAGAGTTTTCAGGACAGCCTGGAACTAAGCAGTATTGGCAAATTATTTGCCCTGACTTCGAATGATGAAGTGAACACTCTGGCTTGTTTACACTTTGCAGAAATTTTTGGACGGGAAAATATCTTTCAGGTGTCCTATCACGAACCGGAACTGCTTGAAGACTTTGAACAGGTTCCGGGCTGGAGAGGGCGCATCCTATTTGCCAAAGAACTCACCTTTGACCGTTTGAAAGAGCTATTGGACCCGGACCAGGCGCTGGATGTCTTTACTCTGACAGAGGAGTTCACCTTTCAGGACTTTAAAGAAAGCAAAGAAAAATACATTCCATTAATTTTGATGAAAGGGGATGGCATTCTGGAAGTCTGGGCCGAAGACAATCCCCCTTCTCCGGAAGAAGGCGACAAAATTCTGGCTTTAAAACAGAAAGAGTAGAGGCGTTGCCTGGCAGTCTACTTTATCTTTGACTCAACCGGCTATCGTCATGTTTAGCGTAGATGGTGGTCTGCCAGGGGAAGGACAATAAAAAAGTGAAATTTTTTTGCTTATTATTTTTAAAACTAATAAATTGTGCTTAACGTCACTCATAAACTAATTTTCAGGAGGGCTTATG
This sequence comes from Caldithrix sp., assembly GCF_056497305.1. Lineage (NCBI taxonomy): Bacteria > Pseudomonadati > Calditrichota > Calditrichia > Calditrichales > Calditrichaceae > Caldithrix > Caldithrix sp. The sequence goes on from NZ_JBSMDE010000112.1 coordinate 6,970, forward strand.
CGTAATTTAATCAAACTGTTGTTGATGTCCGCTTTTGTTTTCGGGCTGATTGCTTGCGGCGGTCAGAAAAAAACCGAGGTAAAAGAAGAAACGGTGACCACTCAAACCGCTCAACCAGACACAACGGTTAAAGCCGATACTACCCAGGCAGATACGACGCAGGCAGAGCAATAGCGTAAGTTTTGCTCTACATTTTGTTTGGAATTTAAGGCTGATCTTTTAATGAGGTCAGCCTTTTTTCATTAATGAGAGAGGATGCTCGATGGACTGTAAGGCATTTTTAAAAGAAATAGAACTGTTTAAAGATCTCGGTCAGCAAGAATTGGAAGTCCTGTGTCAACGGTTAGAACCCTGGCAGGCCGGACAACAAATCCATCTTTTCCATGAAAATCAGCCCAGGAGAGAGTTCTTTGTGATCTACCAGGGCAAGGTGGAACTTTACAAGCGTACGCCATATGGGGAAGAAAAACGGATGGCCATTTTTAGTCGGGGTGATTTTTTAGGAGAAGGCGCCCTTTTAGATGACGATCCGCATTCAACCTCTGCGCGCACTTTAGAGCCATCAATCATTTTGAAAATAGATTTAAACGATTTTAAACAACTGCTCGAGGAGCAACCGGGCATGAGCGCCAAAATTTTGGCCAGAACGGCCCGTGTCATTGCTCGCAGAATGCGACAGACAACCCTGCAGGCCGTGGGCATTGCCACCCAATACCTTTCCGGAAGGACGCGAATCGAACACGATTTATTAGGCGAACGGGAAGTTCCGGCAGAGGTCTATTACGGCATTCAAACCCTGCGTGCCCTGGAAAATTTCAACATTACCGGCATTAGCATTGCGCACTACCAGTCATTGATCGAAGCGCTGGCCATGGTCAAAATGGCCGCAGCTAAAGCCAATCAGGAATTGGGGCTGCTCCCTTCCCATATTGTACAGGCCATCATTACAGCCTGTCAGGAAATCCTGGATGGAAAATGGCACACCCAATTTGTGGTTGATGTGATTCAGGGAGGAGCCGGCACTTCCACCAACATGAATGCCAACGAGGTGATTGCCAATCGGGCCCTGGAAATATTAGGGCATGAAAAAGGCCAGTATCAATATTGTCATCCCAATAACCATGTAAACCTTTCGCAATCAACGAATGACGCCTATCCCAGCGCTTTAAAAATTGCTTTATTCCGCAGCACACAAAAATTGATCCAGGTGCTGCAGGATTTGATCGATGCATTCCGGCAAAAATCCGAAGCATTTAACGATGTGATCAAAATTGGACGCACCCAACTGCAGGATGCGGTACCCATGACCCTGGGGCAGGAAATGGGAGCCTATGCCACCACTTTGGGTGAAGAAGTGGAACGCCTGCAGCAAAATGCCCGTCTATTTCTGGAAGTGAACCTGGGAGGAACGGCCATTGGAACGGGCATTAATGCGCACCCGCAATACAGCGAACGGGCTGTTAAGCACCTGATTCAGATTAGCGGGCTTCCATTAAAGCTGGCGCCCAATCTGGTGGAAGCTACTCAGGACACCGGAGCCTTTGTGATGTTTTCTTCAGCCTTAAAACGCCTGGCTGTAAAACTTTCCAAAATTGCCAGCGACTTAAGATTGCTATCCTCCGGGCCGCGCGCCGGCCTGAATGAGATCAATCTACCCAAAATGCAACCGGGATCATCCATTATGCCGGGCAAGGTAAATCCGGTGATCCCGGAGGTAGTCAATCAGGTGGCTTACAAAGTTATCGGTAATGATCTGACCATTACCATGGCAGCCGAAGCCGGACAATTAGAATTAAACGTTATGGAACCGGTCATAGCCCAGAGCTTGTTTGAATCGATCGAAATGTTAAAGAACGCCATGCTTACCTTCAAATTCCGCTGTGTGGACGGCATTACGGCTAATCGCGAGCGTTGCCGGCAAATGGTTGAAAACAGCATCAGTCTGGTAACCGCCCTGAACCCGGTTTTGGGATATGAAACCTGTACTGAAATAGCCAGAGAAGCGCTGGAAAGCAATAAAGGAGTTTACGAATTGGTCCTGGAAAAGGGACTGTTGAGTAAAGAAGAGCTGGATGAATATTTAAAACCCGAGAATATGATCAGGCCCGGTAGAGCTTAGAAGGAGCGCGTTCGTCAGGAACCAAACGCCAAAACGATCGTTTTTCAAGAAAAAATGTAAGCCAAAACGGAGAGGATGTAAGCAAGGCGGCCATGGAAAAACCATTCAAACTCATCTCGCATTACAAGCCACAGGGAGATCAGCCGCAGGCTATTGAACAGTTGGTGGAGGGCCTGAAACGCGGCGAACGCTTTCAGACCCTGTTAGGCGTTACCGGCAGTGGTAAAACCTACACCATGGCCAATGTGATTGCCCGCATCAACAAACCCACTCTAATTATTTCGCACAATAAAACCCTGGCTGCCCAGCTTTATGGTGAGTTTAAGGGATTTTTCCCGGAGAATGCAGTGGAATACTTCATCAGCTATTACGATTATTATCAGCCCGAGGCCTACATTCCGACAACCGATACCTACATTGAAAAAGATTCCAGCATCAATGATGAAATCGATCGTCTGCGCCTGAAAGCCACCAGTTCGCTGTTAGCCCGCAGAGATGTCATTGTAGTGGCCAGCGTCAGTTGTATCTATGGCATCGGTTCGCCAACCGATTACATGAACATGCTGGTCATGATTCGCGTAGGTGACCATTTCGATCGGCAGAGCCTGCTGATGAAGCTTATCGATATTCAGTACACGCGCAATGATTTCGATTTTCAGCGCGGCACCTTTCGCATCCGTGGCGACATCATCGATATTTACCCGGCTTACGAGGAATTTGCCTATCGCGTTGAATTTTTTGGCAATGAAGTGGAATCCATTAAAATGCTGGATCCGGTTTCCGGGCACACAATGGAATCCCTCGATCATGCTGTTATTTTTCCGGCTAAACATTTTGTCACCCCTGAGGAAAAACTGAAGCGGGCCATTGAGAACATTCGCCTGGAACTGGAAGAACGCCTGAACGAATTGCGTAGCCAGAACAAATTACTGGAAGCGCAACGGCTGGAGATGCGCACCAATTTTGACATCGAGATGATGCAGGAGATTGGCTATTGCTCCGGTATTGAGAACTATTCCCGCCATCTTTCGGGGCGGGCGCCGGGACAGCCGCCGTACACCTTAATCGATTTTTTCCCCGATGATTTTTTGATGATCATTGATGAATCGCACCAGACCATTCCTCAACTGCGGGCCATGTACAACGGAGATCGCTCACGAAAAGAAACGCTGGTTGAATATGGCTTTCGCCTGCCCAGCGCTCTGGATAACCGTCCTTTGCGTTTTGAGGAATTTGAACAACATATTCACCAGGTCATTTTTGTCTCGGCAACGCCCGGCGATTATGAGCTGGAAAAATCCGGCGGCGTGGTAGTGGAACAGGTTATCCGACCCACTGGCCTGATCGATCCGGAAATTGAAGTGCGTCCTGTGGCCACACAAATCGATGACCTGATCCACGAAATCAAATTACGCGTGGAGAAAAAAGAGCGCACCCTGGTTACTACTTTGACCAAGCGCATGGCCGAAGACTTAACCGAATATCTTCAAAAGGCCGGCATCCGCGTCCGTTATTTGCATTCTGAAATTGACGCCCTGGAACGCGTGAGCATCCTGCGCGACCTGCGCCTGGCTGAATTTGATGTGCTGATTGGCGTGAATCTTTTACGCGAAGGATTGGATTTACCCGAAGTGTCCCTGGTTGCCGTTCTGGATGCAGACAAAGAGGGGTTTTTGCGTTCTTATGTTTCCTTAATGCAAACGGCCGGTCGGGCTGCGCGCAACGTAGGCGGCAAGGTAATTTTTTACGCCGATCGCATGACCGAATCCATGCGCAAAACAATCGATGAATGCAATCGGCGGCGTAAAAAACAGATCGCTTACAATAAAAAAATGGGCATCACGCCCCAGACCATTTACAAAACGGCCGAAGAGATCATGCGCACCACGGCCGTGGCCGATGTTCGGAAGCAGCTGCCTAAAGTAGCCGAACCACAGGTGCAATATGGCGATAATTTAAGCCGCGAAGAGCTCATCGATCGTTTAACAAAAGAGATGCAGAGCGCGGCCGCTAATCTGGAATTTGAACGTGCCGCCATATTGAGAGATGAAATCAAACGCCTCAAAGCCCTCCGCGCCTGAACCTGCTGGCTGTTTAGTCGGAGAAAATTTACCAATTTCTGTTTTAAAGAATCCAATTTTAATAATGAAGCCTTCTGAAAGATGTAATTGTGAGCGCCATTTTAAAAATCCTGGTAATGGGGGAGAATAAAAATTCTTGTTCTTATGGGAGAGCATGAATAATCAAAGTTCGAATGGGCAGTTAGAGGTATTTTAGTAATTTCATTAAAAAGCTCTGCAGCAGATTGCTTTTGTTTTGTACAATAAAAATAATTATCTTTCATATTGGACTGATTATCAACGCTCAATGCAAGCAGGAGTTCGATATGTCGGATGCCATGAAGCCCATTCCCTTCGAAGTCTTACTCGACTGGATGGTTGAGGAACTGACCAGCAAAAACAGTATTTTTGAATACCAGCGGGAAAAAATCTTTCACAAAAATACAGCCAGCAAAATAACGCTGTTTAACGAAGCGTTGCACCTTCCCATCGGACCGGCGGCCGGGCCTCATACGCAGATGGCCCAGAATATCATTGTGGCCTATTTATCAGGCGGGCGTTTTTTTGAGTTAAAAACCGTCCAGAAGTTGGATCGTCTGCGCATCCCCAGGCCTTGCATTGAGGCCAGCGACGAAGGGTACAATGTGGAATGGTCACAGGAGCTGCGGATCGAACAATCGCTGGATGAGTATCTGAAGGCCTATTTTATCTTGCACCTGTTAGGCGCAGTGTTGGGCGAAATCCAGCCCGGTCAACAGCCGGGATTTATTTTTAATATGAGTGTGGGATATGATCTGGCGGGCATTCAGAGCGCCAGAATGGACTGGTTCATCAATAGTTTGAACGACGCCCGGCGGGTTGAATCGTTTCATCGTTACAAACAGCAATTGCTTCGCTGGCTGCAAAATCCGGCGGTCATTGAAAGCTTGACAGTTATGAATGTGACCGGGCAGGGAGCTTTAAAGGAGCGTCTAATGGAGGTAATTGAAAACGTGGCTCCCACCATTTCCAATTCTGTAACGGTTTCAACCATGCATGGTTGTCCTCCGCATGAAATCCATGCCATTTGTGGCTATTTGCTAAAAGAAAAAAGAATGCACACCTTCGTCAAATTGAATCCAACTCTGTTAGGCTTTAAAGAGGTGAAAACGTTGTTGGAGCAAACGGGCTATCACTACCTTGAACTGGACGAAGCAGCCTTTGAACATGACCTGCAGTACAACGATGCCCTGCCCATGATAGAAAACCTGCAGGTGCTGGCCCGGCAAAACGAACGTTCATTCGGCGTCAAATTATCCAATACGCTCGGTTTGAAGAATAATTTACAACGCTTGCCAGGCGACGAAATGTACATGTCCGGCCGCGCTCTCTTTCCTTTAACCATTCATCTGGCCCACCGCCTGGCCAGAGATTTTTCAGGGAACATTCAAATTTCTTACTCGGGCGGGGCTGCCTTGCACAATATTGGTTTCATTTTACAAACCGGAATTTACCCTGTAACCATGGTAACCGATCTGCTCAAACCAGGTGGCTACGCCCGGTTGCAGCAAATGGCAGAAACGATCGAGAAAGAAAATTGGTCAGCCTGGCTGGACAAACAGCAGGTGGATGTGGGAAGATTGGCAGCGCTTGCCCAAAATAGTGTAAACGACGCGCACTACCAAAAAGAGCGTCGGGCTGTGGAGCAAATCAAAATTAAAAAACCACTGCCCCTTTTTGACTGCTATCTGGCTCCCTGTCAGGAGGCCTGTCCCATTCATCAGGATGTGGCCCGCTACATTCGGTTGGTGGAGGAAGAGCGCTATCTGGATGCCTTTAAAGTCATTCTGGAGACCAATCCTTTGCCACACATTACCGGCTATATTTGCGATCATCAATGCATGTATCATTGTACACGCTGGGATTACGAAGACCCGGTGTACATCCGAGAAATGAAAAAAGTGGCCGCCGAGCAAGCCTGGGATGCCTTTCTGGAAACTTATGGGGAGCAACTCAAACCCAAAAAGACCAATGGTGTCAAGGTCGCGGTGCTTGGCGCAGGGCCAGCCGGTCTATCGGCTGCTTATTTTCTGGCCAGAGCCGGTTTTGAGGTCACTGTTCTGGAAAAAGAACAAGAAGCCGGCGGGGTGGTGCGCAATGTCATTCCTGATTTCCGCTTGCCCCAATACGCCATTGAGCGCGATTTCGAATTGGTGCGACGTCATGGAGTGCAGTTTAGGTTTGGAGTTCAGGATGTGCGCGTTGACCGTTTACAGGTCCGGGGATTTAAATACGTCTTTCTGGCCATTGGCGCCGGCCGTTCTAAAAGGTTGCCGCTTAATCCCTGTCATGGATTGCTAATGGATGCCCTGGAGTTTTTGCGTCGTTACAAACAGCAGAGGCCCCCTAAATTGGGCAAACGCGTGGCTGTCATTGGCGGGGGAAATTCAGCCATGGATGCGGCCCGCGCCGCCAGACGATTGCCAGAGGTGGAGGATGTGTTCATAATCTACCGCAGAACAAAAGAGTTTATGCCCGCCGATAAAGAGGAATTTGAGGCGGCCTTGAGTGAGGGCGTGCTCTTCAAAGAACTGTTGCTACCGGTTTCGTTTAAAGATGGAACTCTGATCTGTCAAAAGATGCGTTTGGGCCCTATGGGCGCCGATGGAAGACGAACCGTACAGGCCATTGACAATGCCTTTGAAGAACTTCGGGTAGATGCGGTCATCTCTGCCATTGGTGAGCAAGTAGACCAGCGCATTCTAAAGGAGAGCGGAATAAAATTGCCGGAACGAAAGGAAAGTGCCGTTACAGTAGAAACCAATCTGCAAAATGTGTTCATTGGCGGCGATGCGCTACGCGGGCCTTCAACCGTGGTGGAATCCATTGCCGATGGCAAAAAAGCTGCCGAAATCATCGCCTTAAAAGAGAAAACAGACATCCCTCAGCTGTTTGATCAGGAACCCCTCATTGATCAGCAACGACTTAAAGAGCACATTATTCAGCGAAAAGGACAGATTGTAGCGCCGCAGGAGCAGGCGCTGGCAGAAGCGGCCCGCTGTTTAAGCTGTAGCTTTGTTTGCGATAAGTGCGTTGAGGTTTGCCCCAATCGGGCCAATGTTACGATCAAGGTGCCTGTAAATGGCCATTTTAAAGACGCCACGCAAATTTTACACCTCGATGGACTGTGCAACGAATGCGGCAATTGTGAAACTTTCTGTCCCTATCTGGGAAGACCATATGAAGATAAAATCACACTCTTCTGGAGCAGGGAAGATTTTGAATCGAGTAGCAACGACGGGTTCTACCTGCAGGAAGAGGGCCAGCAAATGCAGTTTGTCGTCCGTTTTCAGCAAATAACAGGCAATGTGACTGTAAACGCGGATGGATCGCTTGACGTAACACAAAAGTCAGACCAGACCGGCTCGTTTGATTTACTGTTGGAGATGATTAAAGCACTGGTGGGAGATCACAGATATCTATTGGGTTCTGTGAACAATTCTTAGATCATTTTATTTCCAAGGCAGCATAACCGCAACCTTTAAAAAACCGAAGAGGACGCAAAGCATTCACAAAGTGGGCAAAGATTGCAAATAGAAAATTGCAAAATAGCTTAGCCTATCAGAGTAAAACTCAGCAAAACGGCACAATTTGCTCCCCCTTCCCTGTATTAAAAGAAGGGAAGGTGAGTAGGATCTTCATCAAAAAATCTTCGCATCCCGCTATGGAAAGATAGATCTTTTTAAAAAAGAATGATTTTCCCTTGAACTCTTTTTCTCTCACGAGTTATGCAAAGTATTTAATTGGAAAAAGATTACAGGATCAAGATTAAAGATTAAAGAATGGAGGGGTTTCATTTCCTATTGTAGGCGCAGTTTCATTACTGCGCTTAACTGTCATTTCGACCGGGGCGCGGAGCGCAAGCGACGTGCAGAGTGGAGAAATCTTTATTTGTCTTTACAAAAGTCTCGAGCTGAAGCTCGAGTTACGGCGCGCATGCGAATTGTCTGCTAGTGTAAGGGATTCTTCGCCCCCGATAAATCCGGGACTCAGAATGACACTCAGCACCATTTAACCATTTAACCATTCAACCATTCAACTAATTAACTATTACACTCTCACTCTTCCACGCCAACGGAAAATTTGTCCTGCCAGTGTAAGGGATCCTTCTCTCGATAAATCGGGATCAGAATGACAGTCGGCACCTGCTATCATCCATTAGACCACCTTTTCTGCAAAACTGGCGAAGGGGAAATTCAGTAAGTCGATAGATACATTTTACCACCTCCAATTTCCTTAATCAAATCCGGTGTACAAATATTTTCGGAATTTAACTTATTTTTTTTTAATTTAGTAAAACTTTAAATTTGAATGCGGAAAAACAGGGAGATTCGAATCGAGTGGATGTCATTCGTCTGAAAAACATGATTTTCTACGCGCACCACGGCTATTATGAAGCAGAGCGGGAATTGGGACAGAAATTTGAAGTCGATCTGGAGATCAAGTGCGATTTTAGCCAGGCGGCCGCTTCTGACGATTTAAAAAGGACCATTGATTATCGTAAAGTTTACCGTATTGCCAAAGATATTTTTGAGAATTCCAAATTTAAATTGATAGAAACAGTGGCCGAGCGAATGGCCACCAAAATTTTAGAACTACCCGGCATTGAAAATGTGTTGATTCGTGTTCGAAAACCCCACGTTCCATTAAACGGTCTTTTGGATTGCGTGGAGATCGAAATTTTCAGGGAAAAGTGAACCATGCGTTATTGGATTGCCTTCGGGAGTAATATGGGAGATCGCTTGCAAAACTTAAAAATGGCCCGCCAGGAACTTGAAAAACTGGGTACCGTACGAAAGAGCTCTCCTGTGTTTAAGTCTGCTCCCTGGGGACGTAAAAATCAACCTGAATTTCTAAATGCGGTTCTCGAACTGGATTGCTCCCTCAATCCCTACCGATTACTCCGTAAATTAAAAGCCATTGAAGTACAGATTGGGCGCCAGAGGAGCGAACCCTGGGGACCAAGAATGATTGATCTGGACATAGTGCAATGGCAAGGTCCGGCGATTCATTCAGAAATTTTAAAGATCCCTCATCCCTATTTAGAGAAACGGGCCTTTGTCCTGCTCCCTCTGGCCAGCCTTGAACAAAATTTTCGTCTGAGTTCGGGCAGGTCCATTCAACAGGTATTAGAACAATTAACGGATATCAATGATTGTCAACTTTTAACAGAGAATTGGTAAGATGTCATTGAAAAATTTACATTACATTGCTATTGAGGGCGTCATCGGCGCTGGGAAAACCACTCTGGCTGATATGCTGGCTAAAACCTTAGGCGCGCATCTGGTTCTGGAGGAGTTTGAAGAGAATCCGTTTCTGGAAGATTTCTATCGCGATCCCGAGCATTACGCTTTTCAAACGCAAATATTCTTTCTGCTTAGCCGTTTTCGTCAATTACAGGAGTTGCGACAGGTCGATCTCTTCCGTCAAAAAGTGGTAAGCGATTACATTTTTGAAAAGGATCGTATTTTTGCCACACTCAACCTTTCAGAAAAAGAGATGCGTTTGTACGATGGCATCGCCCGCTTGATTGAAAAAGAAATTCCCAGACCCGATCTGGTGATCTATCTTCAGGCTTCCACCAGACATTTGATGGAGAACATTAAAAAAAGAGGGCGACCTTATGAAAAGAATATCTCTTACGAATACATCGATGCTCTGAACGAACTGTACAACCGATTCTTTTTTCACTACAACCGCACACCGTTGCTGGTGATTAATACTGATGAGATCGATTTTCAGCATAATGAAGATGATTACCGGAATATTCTGGTGCAAATCAATCAGCACACGGGCGGTACAAAATATTATGTTCCAAAAAAGACCAGGTGAACCATGTGGCGTTATCTTCTTTTATTTGTATTGGGCTATCTTTTTTATAAATTTTTTAAATCATTGGCCGAAAACAGAAAAATGCCTGTAAAAGGCGGGCAAAAAGCTGAAGAATCGTTCCAACAAAAATACAAAGATTTAATCGAAGATGCAGACTTTGAAGAACTCGATGAAAACAATGACCAGTGATCCTGGCCTAACCGAATCGCTCAAACGCGAAATACAGAAATTATCTTCACTGCTGAAAATTTCTGATTACCTGGGCAGCACCATCGATCTGGATGAATTACTAATGCGCATCATGGGAGTAACCAGAGAACAATTGGATGCCGAACGCTGTACAGTCTTTTTGATTGATCACGAACGACAGGAACTGTGGTCTAAAGTGGCTCTTGGAGTCAGCGAAGAGATTCGGTTTCCTATTGAAAAAGGGATTGCCGGTTACGTGGCACGCACCGGCGAAATCTTAAATATCAGAGATGCTTACTCCGATCCGCGTTTTAATCCTGAGGTTGACAAGAAAACCGGCTATCGGACGCGCAATCTGTTAACCATGCCCATGCACAACAAAAAAGACGAGATCATCGGCGTTTTTCAGGTGCTTAATAAACGAAAGGGCAGCTTTACTGAAGAAGATGTGGAATTGCTCAAGGCCATTTCGTCCATTGCCGCCTCTGCGGTGGAAAATGCCTCACTGTACGACGAATTGAATAAATCTTTTGTCAGTTTTATGGAAACGCTTTCCACCACACTGGATGCCCGTGACTATATTACCTCTGGACATTCACGGCGAGTAACTCTTTATTCGGTCCAGGTGGCCCGTTTAATGCGTCTTTCAAAAAGAGAAATTGAATTGATTCGTTACGCGGCGCTGCTACACGATATTGGCAAGCTGGGCATTCCCGAAATTGTGCTCTTTAAGAATAAAAAACTTTCTGAAGAGGAGTACAATATTATCAAACGGCATGCTATATTAAGTAAAAATATTCTGGCGAAAATTCGTTTCCAGCGCCATTTACGCGAGATTCCAGAAATCGCTGCCGCCCATCACGAAAAAGTGGATGGGAGTGGTTATCCCCTGGGATTAAAAGGTGATCAGATTCCACTCGGCGGTAAAATCCTGGCCGTTTGTGATGTGTTCGACGCCCTAACTTCTCGTCGGCAGTACAAAGATCGCATGGACATTATCGAAGTCATGGATATTCTAGAAAACGAAACCGGACGTTCTTTTGAACCGTTTGTAGTCTATCATTTTAAAAACATCTCTTTGAATGTGTTAATTGAAATTCTTGAATTTGGGCATAAAGAAAATTTTGAGGGACAGGATCTTGATCTGCTGCGTCAATACACTTTGAAAGACTTAATACGCATCCGCAAACAAGGCGCCGAAAGTGATGAAGAATTAAAAGTGTCCGAAATTTTTATGTATTACTATCAACGGAAATATCGTGCCGAATAGCCACTTCTTCTTCCCATTGCAATAAGTGGTCATCGACCGTGGCGTATCTTTTCCTTAGATTATTCCACCAGCGGTCAATATGAGGCGCAACGAAATAGGTAAAAATAGCCAGCGCAAAGCCGGCAATAATATCGACCACATAGTGATGTCTTAAATACACCGTTGCCAGAACCAGGCTTATGCCAGGAATCAATAAGATCAGGAACAACTTTTTGCTGTACTTAAAGGCGTAAATCAAGCTGATGAGAGTTACGGCACAATGCAAGCTGGGAAAGGCCGCCCTCGAGGACGAAGGATTCAGATTGATCAGCTTGTTTTGCATGTGCGTGATAAAGCCTCCGCTAAAATCACGCGTAAATTGCGCAGCCAGGGTTAAGCGGGGCGGAGCCGCCGGAAAGAGAATGTACAGGAAATAACCAAAATAGAAGCACAAGATGGTTCCAATCAACACCTTGCGCATTTCCAGCGGTCGACGTTTAATCAACAAATAAAGAACCACCACCACGGCAATAATAAAATAGTTCATGTAGCTAATACTGAAGTAGTCCGTCAGCCAGGGATGATAAAACTGCTGGGCCCAGAGAACCGGCTGCACGCCAAAAATAGCCTGCTCAATGCGGATTAATGTGTCGTGTACATCATGCGGATTCACAAAACCAATGGTGTCGTGCATGTTGGTGTAAATAGCTATGCAGAACAAAAATGGCATGACTTCACGCAGCCACCAGGTATATTTCCAGAAGGGACGGTATTTAACAAAATAATAGAAAGCGATCATTAAAAAAAGAGTGACACCCAGCCGAATCAGTCCCCCATAATATTTGCGCGGAATGTGCATTCCGGAAGCCAGAAAGTAGTGATTGGCCTTAATTGTAATCAATAATGAAGGGATGAAAAAAAGCAAGGCTAAAAATTCTTCCAATCGTAAATTAAAAATCCTTTTCATCAACGTTCCTGTTTTTGTATTTTTTTATTGAATCCCTAAGTTAATAGGAAAAATAACAATTACCAAGAATTTCTGGAATCCTTCCTTCAAAGGATTTATCCCGCCACGGCAAGATAGATTTTTCGAAGAAAGTATTCTAAGGCAACATAGCCGCAACCAAAAACCTTCCTTGGGGATTTAAACAACCACAGAGAGCACAGGGAAGTATTTTTAAATTAAAAATTAAAAATTAAAAATTACGAATTACGAATTAATTTGCGAAGGGGCAACTTATGCCCAGGCGGTGAGGAACCGTGCCGGCATGTCATTCTGAAAATCCCTTACATTGGCAGAACATTCGAAGGAGTAATGTAACTCGTGCTTCAATCCGCGACTTTGTGAGGGCGAAGCATTTATTTTAAAACCCATCCTCCCGCCTCCCTTCCCTTTAAAAAAAGGGAAAAGGGAGTTTAAATCTTTGCTTTGTAAAATTTGATTTCTAAATGTTCATCTACTCAAACGTTTGGGATTGCCCTGTAATTAGGCAGCTTAAAAATTTTCGCATCCCGCTAAGCGGGATTATAAGTTTTGAAGGAAGTA
>NZ_JBSMDE010000113.1:0-15527 GCF_056497305.1 Caldithrix sp.
CCGGTTACACGGGTATTGGTTTTGCGCCCCGTAAAAAACACGCCCTTTTGCAGAAACAAATCCACGGCTGCCATCTGGTTTTCGCGAATGGTCACTTCCCTGGTCTCCGTGGAATAGCCGTTGGCCGAGGCTTGAATCTGGTACACGCCCACCGGCAGATTTTTCAAAAGTTTTAAGCCCTGCCAGCGCTGCACCACCTTCCCCTGGCGCTTCAACACCACATCGGCAAAAACCGGCTTGACCGTAAAACGCAATTTGCCCACTTTTTGCACCAATCGGTAAGCGCGGCTCAAACTTTGTCCGCGCCGCACGGTAATGGTTTCGCTCTGCGGGTAGTAGCCCTCGGCCTGGACTTCAATTTTGTACACGCCCGGCGCCAGTTCCACCACGCTTTTTCTGCTGTAATCTTCTTTATTGATTAAAACGCGCGCCTGCGGCGGCCAGACCGTTAAAGACAGAGCAGCGGTGTTTTTGATCAAACGGTACGATCGCGATACCGTTTCGCCCCGCTTCAGTTGAATTTGATCCTGCGCATCCAGATAGCCGTTTTTGGAGATTCTTAAGCGATAAGCGCCCGGAGGCAGGGCAATTTTTTCACCGGGGCGATAGGTCTTTTCGTTAATGTAAATCAATGCATCCGGCGGGTCCACGGCCAATTGCAAATACCCCAAATTTTTAACCAGAGTAAAGGCAAAGGTATTGTCCTTTTCTTGGGCCACTGTTATGGTTTGTTCAACATCCACGTAGCCGGGAAAGGAAATTTTCAACTGATAGCTTCCCGGATAAAGCCACAATCCCGTATCGGTTAAGCCCTTTTGAACGCCGTTAATAAAAATCTGTGCGCCGCTGGGCAGCGATTTAATGGTTACCGGCTGTAACTCCACTTCCTGCAGCGTAAAATTAAACAGTACATGGCTTTTGTCCACATTGATTTCCTGCTCCACGGAGCGGTAGCCCTCCTTGCGGATGGTTAAGCTATGGCGGCCAACGCTTAAATCTATGGGCTGACCGCTCTGCGCTGCAATGCCGTCCACCTCGATGCGCGCATCTGGCGGCTGCACCAAAAAGGTTACCGGCAGCGTATTGCCCGCCTTGCCCACACCGCTGATCTTAATCGTCCACACCTCCCGGGGCTGAAGATAGATGCCGTATTCAGACAGGATCATCTTTAACGGCTGGTAGCCGCTCAAATAAATTTCCAGCTTGCGCTCGTCGGGCTGCAGATAGACGATGTCCTGCCCCGGCTTGTGGTCAACGGCCACCACGCCGTTGTTGGAATCGTATTGAAAACCTTCCATGTCAGAAATAACCTTGATCGCCGCGCAGTAGCGTCCGTTGGGATCGCGTTTGGCCACCAATTCATCGGTCGATTTTTGCGCCTTGCCTAACACGCGCAGTTGGGCCAGCTGGGCCTGCGCCGGACCGGCAGCCATTAAAACGACTGCCATAAGAATGAGCATTCCCTGTTTCATGATAGTTCCTCTATGATGATTCAGTTTGTTCATTGTTTTCATTCAACAAATGCTTCTCCCTGTCATTCTGAACGGAGTGAAGAATCCCTTCCGTCTTTTGCAGGGGATTCTTCTCCCGCCGGGGCGGGATCAGAATGACAGGCGGCAACCGCCGATGGCGCATGGCCGTAAGGGCGAAGGATTTCCATCGCCATTTTTTTCATTTGCTAAATTACCCGTTGCACAACCGGATCATTCGACTGAGGGCCAAACCTTCAGGGAAATCCTTCGCCCCTACCCCTACGGCAAACCACAACCGATTCACAGTTCTAATCATTCCTTCTCGCGCCAAACAACGTGTCTTTCCTCTACCTTCGTTTACTATGGGATTCTTCTTCCCGATAGATCTGGACGAAGAATGACAAATCCCATTTGTTAAGGATTCTTCGCTGCGCTCAGAATGACAATGCCCCGCTTGTTTGTCATTCTGAACAGAGTGAAGAATCCCTTCCGTCTTTTGCGGGGATTCTTCGCTTCGCTCAGAATGCCCCCCCCTTTAATGTCATTCTGAGTGGAGCGAAGCGGAACGAAGAATCCCTTCCATTCTTTGTTAAGGATTCTTCTCCCGCCGGGGCGGGATCAGAATGACAAACCGCGTTTGGAAATGATTCTTCGCCCCTCCGCTATTTGTAAACCCGGAAATTGGCGGTGCGCACCATCATCGAATCGTCCCATTCGTTGGGCTGCCAGGCGCGCACGTAAATCAGCGGATCGCTCTGCCGGAAATCGATCAACAAAAACAGGTAGCCTTCGTCGGCGTAGGTGGTGGACTGGTAGCTCTGGCGCATCTCCACGCCGTACACCCCGGGCGCGTTGTTCTTTTTAATCATGTCAAAGCTGCCGTAGTGCAAAAAAATGTCCTGCTGCGCTTCAAACACGCGCTGCAGGCGGCGCAAATATTTTTCCTTGGTCAGACGAATGTATTCGTATTCCGGCTGCTTTCCCATGGGCTGGTAGCGCACCATGTCTCTGGGCAGTTTTTTGCGCTTAATCTTACGTCCCACAATAATCAGCGCGTCATCGGCAAACATCAGATTGATGGTCTTCAGGTCGCGCACCAGATAGGCCGTGCGATATTTTTCCACAAATTTGATGATCTGCTGCCGCTCCTTCCAATCGCGCCCGAACTGCGACTGCTGCACAAAACGCCGGTACAGATTGTCTGCAATGCTGACATTCAAATCGATTAAACGGCCCTTTCGGTCAAAATCGAGCACCAGGTATTCGGTGGTTTGTTTGTGCAGGCTGGGATAGTTGTGCAGCATGCGAATGCGCCGCAGTTCGTAGCCAAACGGCGTCTGGTTAATCTCCGCTTTTACGGTGTCGTCCAGAGGACGGGGATGGTTGTACTGCAGGTAGCTCAGCGCTTTATTGCGCAAAAAGGCGTCCCCGGCAAAGGCCTTTTTCACGCCCGCCAGATCGCCGTTTTTGACGAGATTTAAAAAGCGAACCGTCTCTTTTTGAATGGTTTTAACCGACGGCACCTTGCCTTTAAAGGTGAACCTTAAATTCCAGCCCTGGCCCGCCTCAAGGCTTGACACAGCCGCCTCTTCCGGTCGATCGCTTAACGGCAGAGTAAAGGCGCTGTTGAACACCGGCTTTTCCACTATGGCCCACAGATCGCTTACCACTTTAAACTCATCGCGCGCATCGTAATAGGCATACTTGACGGCAAGTTTCAATTCCTTAAACTTAACCGAAGGGCCCAGCAGATGAAAGGTGGCCAGACCGTCGCGGGCGGTTACCTGCACCTGATTCTGTCCGTCCCAGAAGGTGAAATCCAGCAAGGCCAGCGGCTGTCCGCCGGCCGTAACGCGCAGGGTAATTTCGCGTTCGTTTTCAGAAAGCAGCACGTCTCTTGTTTTTTCAAAATGAATTTTCTGGAAGAGGTGATTGATGCGCGCCGGAATATCGATCGTAAGATTTTCATCATTAACGATCACCTTTTCGTCCGGCACGGAATTGAGCAGCAGCAGCGCAAAATAATCCAGCTTTAAGGCGTAAGCGTAGTTGAGCAGGGATTCGTATTCCTGTGCTTTGCGGAACATGTCGTGGGCCAGCTGTTTGCGTTCGTCAAAAATTCGGGCAACGGCGTCTTTCGGGATGTAACAAAACACTTCGATGCGCCCGTCGGCGGAAGGTTGTTTAATCATTTGCACATTTTTCAGGGTTGCCGCGCTGTGCGTTTTCAAAATCGATTCCACATCTTCTTCAAGGCCGCGCTCCGTCTCGTGAATTTTGTGCCGGAACGATTGGGCCACGCGCACGGCAATTTGCTGCGTGAGCTCCTCCAGCGCCTGATCGCGCGCCTCCTGTTCGTTGAACGACAGGCCGCTGCCGTAGTAATATTTTCCAGATTTGACGATTGCCTGGCGATCCTGAGCGTTTAAAACGACCAGACCCATGGCCAACAGGGCGAGAAAAAAAAGCGGACGATTCATGATAAATTCCTTTTTCTAAAACCGTACCTGACAAATCAAATATATGTGTGATTAAAAAAAGAGATTAAACCGCTTGCCTTAATATAAATAAAATGAACGGCCATTTCCAGAGTTGAAGCAAACAGAATTAGAGATTGCATTTGCCGGTCTGCCCATTCTTCGGCCAAACCATGCTGCGCTGCGCGATGGGATCGGCCTGAAAATAAAAAAGGGACGCGTACGCGTCCCCTAAAAATTTAATCGAACATTTTATATTCCACACTATTTTGCCTTTTCTTCTCAAAAAAAAGCGTATATTCAAAAGGCCTACAGCCACTTAACTCACATCCAAGGTGGCTATTTGACCAGTAAAATCTTCTGGAATTTTACGGTATTATCCGTCCGGTATTTTACCAGATACATGCCGCTGGCGAACTGGGCGCCATTGAATGTAACCTGGTTCAATCCGGCGCGACGGACGCCCTGGTAGATGGTGGCCAGTTTTTGTCCCGACGTATTGTACAACTCGATGGTTACTTTGCTGCTTTTGTTCAGGACAAATCGCAATTGCGTTTCGGGATTGAAGGGATTGGGAAAATTGGGCAGCACCTGAAATTGTTTGACAATGGTGGTCAGATTTTCATCAACAGGACTGGTATTGGACTCGGTGAATTCGTAGAAATCATTGGCCGCCAGACCTTCGTAAATATCCACTGTACCTGAGCCAGCCCATTCAATGACCAGGGAATCGATTTCAAAGGCATCGCCAAGCCCGAAGTGCAGGCGATAGCTGTTGTGGCTGCCGTGTCCGGTTTGCGAATTGACATCGCGCATTTGCCACACAGGCGTTCCATTGATGGTTGCTTTTACGCGCACAATGGTGCCGATGGCGCTTTTATTGGCATCTACGCCGATCAACTTGATTTCCACAAAACTGTTGGAATTGCCATTATTTACAAACAATCGATTGGGCCCGTCCCGTCCAACCACAATATCCATATCGCCATCCAGATCAAAGTCGGACCAGGCAGCACTTCGGGCATAGCTGGCGCTATCGACCAGAATGGTATTAGTCATCTTCGTAAAGGTGCCGTCTCCGTTATTGACATAGAGTCGGCTGCGGTATCCCCCGGCGTAACCCCCATCGTTGCCTGCAAACAGATCGAGGTCGCCGTCGTTGTCAAAATCGGCCCATGCGCTGCAAATGGTTAAATCGACATCGGCCACAATATCGCCCACCGTGGCCGAATCCATCATGGTCATAATCGGATCGCCATTGGCATCGAATCCATCGTTGCGAAAGAGGATGTTCTTTTCCGGAACATCGGGCGTATCGCCGGCATTGCCGATAAACAGGTCCAGATCGCCGTCGTTGTCATAATCGCCCCAGCTGGCCGTTTCCGAGGTACGGCCGTCTGTGTCGCCGCTATTAATCAGCACATAATCCACAAAGTCGCTGCCCGTGTTAACCCACAAAACGGTTTTTTGCCCGATGGCTCCGGAAATGGTAACCAGATCCAGATCGCCGTCGCCGTCGAAATCGGCCCAGCTTCCACCGGCCCGCGCCGAGGTACCGTTAGACAGATTATTGCTCTCTTCCGTAAACGTACTGTTTTGATTATTGGTGAACAAAGAGTGATTGGTTCCGGTGCCGATAAAATTAGCGTTGCTGACAAAGGCATCTAAAAAACCATCGTTGTTCCAATCGCCCCAGAAGCCGCCCACTTTACTGCGAGAGGATTCTTCATCGGTCAGGGTGGGCGCCGATGCCGCGCTAAATGTTCCGTCGCCGTTGTTCAGGTAAAGCGACACCTTTGAATAATTAGTGGGAAACGATCCATGGGTAAACGGCTCGGAAACCAGCAGATCGAGGTCGCCGTCGTTGTCAAAATCGCCCCAGGATACGCCGCCAGAGGTGAATTGATCGGTAACAATGGTCCCGGCCAGCGTATCTTTTGTAAAGGTGCCGTCGCCATTATTGCGGTAGAGATGATTTTCCCACTGAAACCCCTCTTCTCCATTAGAAAAATACAGATCGTCATCGCCGTCATTATCATAATCGCCCCAGGCGGAGGCGTGCGTAATATAGCTACCCAATTCCTGCGGAAATTGAAAAGGATCGTTGGGATACTGCGCCCATAGCGATGTAACAAATAATACGAGGATAATTATTAAAGCATGAAATTTTATCGCGCCCATGGCTTCCCTTTCTGTTGTTTTTCGCTAAACTATCCTAAAAATTTACACTAATAAAAGCTGACCTCAAATTACTGTTTGAACAAAAAACGCATCGTGTTGTAAATCACAGGATTTACAATCATGCAAAGTTAAAATCGTCCAGCGCTTTGCTAACGCAAAGAATAAATGCCTGGCATCAATGGGCAAGGCCACCCAGCAGGACGACGATAGCCAACCACCGGGGACGGATACGCAATAACCGACAGAAAAGGGATTCCTCGCTGCGTCCGGGCTAACGATCTGTCAATATGAGAGATACTGCTCGTCCCGAAAATTCGGGACGAAGCAGCGATTCCTCACTCCGTTCCATTCCATTTTCATCGAATCAACATCATCTTGCGCATTTTGACAAACTGGCTGGTTCGCATCACGTAAAAATAGATGCCGCTGGAAAGATGTCTGGCGTCAAAAGTGACATTGTAATAACCCGCTTTTTGCGCTTCATCAATCAGCGTGCTTACCAGCCGTCCGGTGATGTCATAAACTTTGATGCTTACGTAATCGTTTTCAGCCAGTTGATACGCAATGGTGGTTTGAGGATTAAATGGATTGGGATAATTGGCCTTTAAATCAAATTTATCCGGAGTACCTTTGCCCACGGCCGCCAGAGCGCTGGGCAATTCAACCGTCACCGTAATGGTATCCTGATCAAAGGCGCCGCTGTCGTCGGTCAGCGTGGTGTAAACAAAATAGGTTCCCGTTGGGCCTAACGAACAAATTTCCAGCGTATCGGTTGCGGGATTGTACGTGTAGCTCAAAGCGGTGGGATCGCTAACCGAAAACGACCACTGCAGAAGCGAATCCGGCGTATCCACATCTTGCTGGTAATTGGCCATGTTCAGAGAAGTGCAGTCGTTGGGATTCAAGATCAAATTTTGCGGCAATCCCACAATTTGCGGCGGATCATTAACGGCGCGAACCGTAATGTGCACCATGGCCGTATCGAGTCCCCCGTTGCCATCGTCGATCTGGTACATAAAGCTATCGCTGCCAAAAAAATCCTGATTAGGCACGTAGTGAATGGTATCTCCAAGCTGAGTGGCAGAACCATTCAGGGGAGACGTCAAAATAGTTACAGACAAAGCGTCGCCATCGGGATCAGAATCATTATTTAGGACGGCTATTTTAACTGAATCATCTTCTAAGATGGAGGATGTATCAGCCATAGCTGTAGGACGCTGATTAGAGGGAATCAGATTCAAAGAGCCCCAGGCGCTGACGCGCCCCGCGCCCATTTTGCCGATATGCGTGTTGTCTAAATTGGCGTCGATGTCCTCTGCTCCCTGAAACAAATAATCCTGAACCTCCAGGGCGGTCAAGGAGGGCTTGTAAGACCAGATTAAGGCAGCCACACTGGCGGCAATGGGCGTGGCCATGGAAGTACCATCCAGTGAAGCATAACCTCCATTGGTGTAAGTACTCAGAATATTTACGCCAGGCGCAGAAATATCGACCCAGGTGCCATAATTGGTCCAGCTCGGCGCGCCATCCGATGAATTGGTCGCCGCTACCGAGATGCAATCATCGCGTGAATTTAAATAGGCCTGGGATTCATTGCCATCATTGCCAGCGGCCACAAAAATAAGTCGTATTTGAGGATCGGAAGCGGTGGGGGTGGTGGTACCATACAAAAATGTATTCAAGGCATCTTCCAGAGCTGTAGTTTGCGAAGAGCCCCAGCTGCAGGAAGCGATTTTTGCTCCGTTTTCGGCGGCATAAATAAAAGCCTGGGCGGCAAAATCCATGGAAACCCGGCCCGATGGGAAGTCGCTCCAGCCAATTCGCAGAGGCATGATCTTCACGCCGTTGCCGTGCCCGCTACCGTCTTCTCCCCAGCCACCGGCTGCCGAACAAACACCAACTCCATTATTATTAATAGCGCCCACATTTCCGGCACAATGTGTGCCATGCCCTTCATGATCGCTCGGATCATTGTCTTCCTGATCATAGTCATCGCCCAAATCTATTAAATTGGGATTCCCGGTAACAAAATCCCAGCCCACCCAATCATCGGCGTAGCCATTGCCGTCTTCATCCACTCCAGGGTCTGTATTGGAAAGTTCTGCCTGATTGATCCAGATGTTACCATGGATGGAATAGCGATCGGTCTTATCGGCCTGTGCGCCTGCCAGATCTGGATGCCACCATTCCACCCCGGTATCCATAACTGCAACAATAATGCTGGCATCGCCCGTTTCCATATCCCAGGCTTCGGGCGCATCGATATCAGCGTCATTGGTCTGGGTGATGTGCCACTGATCGCTCAATCGGGGGTCATCCGGCGTTTTATAAACGGCATGGATGGGAATCGGTTCGGCGGTTAAAATTTCGGAAAGTGCCTCATATTCTTTACTGATCTGCACCACATCCACACTCTGTTCAAAGTAGAGCAGGAACCATTGTCTTAAGTCTTTATTTCGTTCGTTCACAAAACTTTCTTTTAACTTAAAAAAATCCTTCACCTGGCGGACAGCAAAGCGCGTATTTAAGCGATCAATTTCAGCAATCCCCATTTTTCCTTTTGTAAAATCGGATCTATTCAATTGCCTGAAGGCATCACTATTTATTTTTATGGAAATTACATTGTTTTTATAACCAATAAAAGAACCGGCAAATAGACCATGAATGCTGAAAACAATTAAAACAAGAAAAGTAACTAAAAAACGTTGCATTAGAATTCTCCTGTAAAAATTAAACTTTAAAAGCTTAAAACTAATGATTCGCTGTTATTTTACAATTGATCTCAAACACAATTTTTTGGTATTATTAAATTAAAAGAAAAGCCCGGGCAAAATATTCCGCTGTTTTTTAGAATATTTCCCTCAAAACTTCTATCCCGCACGGCGGGATGCGAAAATTTTTGTGCAGTGTGAGGCAGAAAAACGGTTGATTTGTTGATTGTTGATTTGTTGAATGGGCATCGGGCTGACATAGGGAATTCCCATTGTTCGTGAATGGTATTTCCAACATAAGTGAGAAAATTTCCCACACAGGTCTTCGAGGGGGGGGAGGGCAATTAAATTGCCTGTCCAAGAGAATCAAGGATTTCACTTGCATAGGAACAACATTGGTTTAGGTGTTAGGGCAAGTCTCGAGCTGAAACTCGAGTTACGACTGAAGCGGGAAGAAGAATGACATGCCGGCACAGGTCTCCACCGCCTTAGAAAATTTGCCCTTTCACAAAATAATTCGTAAGCTTTTATTTCTAATTGAAGAATTGCCTTCGTGGTTTGCATGCAAAGCACAGGCAACTCAAAAACGCGCTCAGGATTGACAAATATCTTTAACCGTTTCAAGTAATTTTTGCATGGCATTCACTTCGTCAAAATTCATCAAATAACGCCGCAATCGATTGCTCTTTTCTAATAATTCGGGCGACAATATTTTGTGTTCTTTGCGCGTCCCGGATTCCCGTAAATTGATCGCCGGAAAGATGCGTCGATCAGCACAGGCGCGGGACAACACCAACTCCATATTTCCCGTTCCTTTGAACTCCTGAAAAATAATATCATCCATCCTACTGCCAGTTTGAACCAGAATGGTGGCCACGATGGTCAAAGAACCGCCATGTTCGATTTTTCGGGCCGCTCCAAAAAACTGGCGGGGTACTTCCAGAGCCCGGGCATCCAATCCCCCGCTCATGATACGCCCGCGACTATTCACCTCTTTATTAAAAGCGCGGCCCATGCGCGTCAGGGAATCGATCAGAATGACCACATCTTTTCCCATCTCCACTTTCCGGATGCCCATATTCATCGTGAGTCTGGCAATCCGCAAATGATTTTCCGCCGTCTGATCTGAAGAGGAAAAATAGACTTCAGCGCCCACCGTCCGCCTAAAATCGGTCACTTCCTCCGGCCGTTCATCGACCAGTAAGACCATGACCTGAACTTCGGGATGATTCTTTAAGATCGATTGCGCCAGATGTTTTAGAATAGTCGTTTTACCTGCTTTAGGCGGAGAAATAATCAACCCCCGTGTGCCTTTGGCCAGCGGGGTAAACAAATCGATAATACAGCCCGTAGTATCCTGATCATCCTGCTTAATCTTCAGTGGTTCATAGGGATCGATGGAGGTTAACGTTTTTATTTCCGCAATGGAAGCGTAGGCTTCCGGAGCCAGGCCATTGACAGACAAAATTTTGGAGATGGGCTTATTCCGCCCTTTTCCGGCTTTTTCCTGAAGTACGGCTTTCAGCAGAACGCCTTCGCGCAGTTTAAAGGTTTTAATCAAAGAAAGGGGTACAAAGGCGTCATCGGCAGAAGGCAAAAAGTTATTCTCGGGTCGGCGCGTAAAACCGTGTCCCTGAGGCGTCAGTTCCAGTATTCCAGAAATCGGTTGAACCATTATTTTCTATTTCCTCATGTTTTTATTTTAAAAGGTGGTTTGTCCGATATTTTTACAAAACATATTTGCTTGGCCTCCAATTTACGAAATTGTTGTGAAAATCTCAAAACCTCTCCATATTCACCGATCTTTATTGAACTCGTTGTCCTGCGCAAACGTTATTTTGGCATAATTGGTCAATTTCCTTAAATTAGCCTTATTGGAAACCAGTGAATTGATTGAAATGAAAATACTGTATCGTTACATCGTTAAAGAACACATCGGACCTTTCGTCATGTCCTTGAGCGTGATCATGTTCATCCTGCTGATGAATTTTCTGGTTAAATACATCGGGCAAATATTTGGCAAGGGGCTATCGGCCTGGATCATCTTTAAACTGATCGTATTTAACCTGGCCTGGATGTTTGCCTTAGCCGTACCGATGGCCACTTTGGTTGCTGTTTTAATGGCCTTTGGGCGTCTCTCGGCCGATAATGAAATCACCATCTTAAAATCCAGTGGCATCAGCCTGTACCGGATCATCCGGCCTTCTCTCTATGCGGCTTTTGTCTTAATGCTGGCCATGATCTTCTTCAACGATCAGATACTGCCGGAATCCAATCACCAGGCTAAATTGATGTTCCGGTCCATTCGCCAGAAAAAGCCCACTCTGCAATTGGAACCCAGCATTTTTTACACAGTAGATCAGTACACCATTGTGGTAAATCGTATTGAACAACCTTTAGCGGACGAATGGCTTGACTTAGCGAATCTGTTGGGACCTGAATATCGTGGCAAGCCGGAAACCGATCGCCTGGTTGATATTACCATTTTTGACCAGAGCGATCCCAAAGCCGACATCACCATCACCGCCGAAGAGGGCTACATGACCTATTCGGTTGCACGGCGGAGTCTGGTCTTTACCCTGTTTCGCGGCGAATTTCATAAATTGGACCGCCAAAAGACCACGGAATATGAACGCTCCCTTTTTGAAAAGCAGATTGTTTACATTCCGGCTGAAGAGTTTGTTTTTGAAGAACGCAAAGATACCGATCGTAGTGATCGTGAAATGACCATTGCCATGATGCGTAAAAAAGTGGAATATTTCCGAAACCAGGCTCAGATCAGGTTACAACGCTTTCAGCAAATTACCAACCAGAATTTTGCCGGAATCGAAACGTTGATCGCCCGAAGCGATAGCGTCCAGTCTGGTAACACCGATTCGCTCGTATGGCGAATAAGTGAAAATAAATGGCGGGCGGCCCTGACTAAAGCCAAACGCGTGGTCGATCGCTACTATCACCAGGCTAAAACCAATGTGCAATTCATTGACATGCAACATCGTGCTGAGAATAAGTATCTGGTTGAGATCTACAAAAAATTTTCCATTCCCTTTGCCAGCATTGTATTTGTTTTGATCGGCGCTCCCCTGGGAATTAGGGCGCGCAAGGGCAGCATGGGCGTGGGGATCAGCCTGAGCATCGGTTTTTTCCTGTTGTATTGGGTATTTCTGATTGGCGGCGAAGACCTGGCCGACCGCGGGCTCATCACACCGTTCTGGGCCATGTGGGGCGCCAATGTTCTGGTGGGTACCGCTGGCGCTTACTTAACCTGGAAGACCGTAAAGGAAACCTCATTTATCGATTGGGAATACTGGCAGTCAAAATTCAGGTTAAAAAAAGGCAAATCGGCTCCCAGAAATTAAAATCAGCGATGGATTATCAAAGCGACAAAACTGTAAGGCGCGTTAAACGAGGAAAGTTTTTTAATCAGACTCAGATTCAGAGGGCAGGCAGAAATTTGTGAGGGTCTGTGCTTTCACTTTGCCTGGAATAGTGTGAAATGCGTAAGAAATTTTTCTGCAACTCTGGGTCGATTAGCCGTAATTATAAACTCTTACGGCAGCTCAGGAAAGATTTAATCCGGATAGAATTAAATTGTGTTTTGAACCCCGGCGGCCCTGAACCAACGCAGGAAGGACAAGCAGAACATGTTTAAGATCATGGATCGCTACATTTTAAAGCAGTTCATCATTAACTTGATCATCGGTATTATCGCCTGGATTATTATTTTTGTGATTGTTGATTTAATCGAAAATATTTCTCACTTTCTGGATCGTGGCGCCACATTTGGACAGGTGTTCTTCTACTACCTCTATTACATTCCCTACATTATCAGTTTAACCCTCCCGGTCGCTGTTTTGCTCAGCACCCTGTTTACCGTTTCGGCCCTGGCTGTTCATAATGAAATTGTGGCCCAATTGTCGGCGGGCATTAGGTTGTACCGTACTTTACGCTCTCTGTTTTTGATGGGACTGCTGATTAGCGTAGTCGCCTTCTTTTTCAATGAAATTACGGTGCCTCAGGCCAACCAGAAACGTTACGATATCAAACGCTATCAGGTCGATAAACAGCCCAGACCTCAGGCCCGCTCGCGTTCGAATATCTTTTTGCAAATTTCAGGAGATCAAACATTGAGCGCGAAGTTCTACAATGGCAGCACCAATCGCGCCATTGAAGTGAGTATTAAAAAATTTAGCGGTTCCGAACTGATTGAACGTCTGGATGCTAAAAGCATGCAGTGGCAGGATTCCACCTGGAAATTGTTGAATGTCACCCTGCGTATTTTTAAAGATCAAAAAGAGATTTTGATCCGCAGACCGGACACAGTATTGGCCGATTTGCCGGTCGTCCCGGACGATCTGGCACTGGTTCAGAAAAAACCGGAAGAGATGAGCTATTCTGAGCTGCTCAACTTTATTGCAGAAATTAAGGCCATTGGAGCCGATCCTCGCAAATGGATCGTGGAAAAATATTTAAAAATTTCTCTGCCCTTTGCCAATTTCATTGTAGTTTTACTGGGTGGGCCTCTGGCTTCCCGCAAACGTAAGGGAGGCATGGGATTAAATTTTGGCATCAGCCTGCTGATCAGTTTCACCTATTTCATCATTATTCGCGTGGGACAGGTTTTAGGACACAATGGAAGCCTGCCGCCCCTGTTAGCAGCCTGGCTTGGAAATTTGATCTTTTTACTGGCCGGCCTCTTTGCCCTCATCAAAATCAGAAAGTAACACAATTAGAAGGTTAGCCTCCGTTCAGCAACCCAGATTTTTCACACACACCGACTCTTTTCGAAAAAAGATTGGCATCTATTTCTTTATTTCTTAAATTTTTGTCTTTTTTAAGGAGGACAGCGATTGAAAACACCTGAAGAATATGGCGCCATAGTTAAACAATTTCTGCACTTTATTGAAACGCACGATCACTTTATGCTTTCCGGGCACATTAATGCCGATGGCGACGCCATTGCCGCCGTCATTGCCACTCACCTCTTTTTAAAGAAGTTGGGCAAAACGTCCTACATGGTCTTCACCGATAAAACATTAGACCAGCGTTTTGATTATCTGGGACCCTTTAAGGAGATTCGTTCTTACCAAGATGTTAATCCCGGTTCGCTGTCCATTGAATCGGCCATTATTTTAGATGTGCCCGGCTACCTTCGCCTGGGTGAAGCCAGCAAGCTGTTACCCGATCGCCGGCATGTGGCGCGCATTGATCATCATCCCCAGGAAGATTCCATGGGCGATCTGGAATGGGTGGACGAAATCGCCTCTTCAACCACAGCCATGGTTTACGAAATCATCGAAGCTTCCGGCGTAGAGATTGATCTGGAGATGGCCAAAGCCATTTACACCGGAATTGTCTACGATACCGGACGTTTTTCCTTTTCGAATACGACCGCCCGTGATCTCTACATTTGTTCCCGGATGGTTTCCATTGGTGTAAATCCCTCAGAGATTAACAACATCATTTTTTTCGAAAACAGTCTGCACGCTTTGCACATCATAGGTAAAGGTCTGTACACCATGGAAACTTACCTGGATGGTAAAGTGGCAGTCATTTACTTAAATTACGAAGACATGAAAGCCACCAATCCTCCCGAAATTGAAGAATTGACCAATTACAGCGTGGCTGTTCGCGGGGGCAAAATAGGTTTGTTCATTCGCGAGATAAAACCCAATTTTCATAAAATCAGTTTGCGCTCCAAATGCGGGGTGGATGTCAACAAAGTGGCCAAAGCGTTTGATGGTGGCGGCCACGCCCGAGCTGCAGGTTGCCGCCTTAAGGGCAGCAAGGAAGAAGTCATTGCGCAGTTGGTTGCCGAAATTAGTAGACATTTTGACATGCAGAATTGATTTGTATTCCAGAATCTCTTAAATTTTAGTTCATAAACGATTCGTTAATTCTGGAATTTAGCATGAAAGATCAATCCCTAAAATTTAAAAAAGACGAAATCAGCCTCGAGGCTTTTTACATTGGTCGCGATCTGGTGGTGATCCTTTCCGGTGGTCAGACGCATATTGGCGCGGTTGCGCTTGGTTATTGCTATGGCTCCAGCAAATCCAAAAGCAATGCCTCAGTGTTAGCTGTAACTGGCCATAAAGAGGATGTTCTGGTTTTCCCTCTGGCCCGACGATTGAGCAAAGCATTAGGCCTTACGGTTTGCGTGATTGCCGGCATTCATTTTGAAAAGCTGTCCCCTGATCAGATCATGGGCATTGTACAGACCAGTGAAGCCCTGGTCGACGAGCTGATTACACACCTCCAAAGTCATTCTTAAATTCAGGTCATTTTTTCGCCTTCGATCCGTTTGATTTTTTTCAGAAATCTTAAAGACAGAGATTTTAATACCTTGCCAGCCAGACCACAGGTGTTTTGGCACATTGCTTTAAGCGCAGGCGTGAGGCAGGTAAATACTAAGGTCGCAAATCCGCAACCTTTAAAAAACAGCAAAAAGCGCCCGTCATGCTGCCGGACAGGCCCGTCTGAACCGGACAGGCCCGTCATGCTGCCGGACAGGCCCGTCTGGACGGCTGTCAAGCCGTCCAGACAAAGAATTAAATTTAATGAGTCCACTCTAAAAAGGTATTATTATCGAATTTTATTTAAATTTGCCTATTGTTTTTATTTAAATTACATCAAATATCTTCGTGTTAATCCGTGAAATTCGTGGTTTTTATACTGAACTCATT
>NZ_JBSMDE010000114.1:0-20823 GCF_056497305.1 Caldithrix sp.
GGGCGGAGTGTTCTGTCCCGCGAACACTCCGCCCCCCCCTCCCCCGTCGGTAATCGCTCATGTAATTCCTTTGAATCGAGTGCCTGATCCAAATACCTTATGCCTTATTTAACAGCCTCGGCATGAATTTCAATCTTTACTTCATCACTGACAACCAGACCGCCGCTATCCAGCGTCTTATTCCAGTTCACGCCAAAATCTTTGCGATTAATGACCGTGGAAGCTTCAATTCCAATACGCCTTTTGCCCCATGGATCGGTGACCGGACCGCTAACGGTGAACGGCAACTCAATCTCGCGGGTTACGCCGCGTATTGTTAAATCGCCAATAGCCACAAACTGCGTACCTCGCTTTTCCACGCGTTTGGTTTTAAAGGTGATCGTGGGAAAGGCCTTGGCATCAAAAAAATCAGCACTGCGCAAATGGTTATCGCGCTGCTCATTATCTGTGCTGATACTGGCGGTTTTAATGGTGACCTGAGCGCTGATGTTTTGTGGATTCTCAGGGTCGTAGTTTATGGTGCCGGAAAACTCGGTAAATTTGCCAGGTACGGTGGTTATGACCATATGCTTAACCGAAAACCCGATATTGGTATGGGCTACGTCCAGCTGGTAAATGTCGCCGGCAAAGAGTGAAACACTGAGGGCTAAAAAGGTCAATATATGAACATAAAAACGGTGTAACATGGTTACCTCCTTTGTTGTAATTAATAGAGTTCTGCAAAATTACTTTATTTGTCATTCTGAGCGAAGCGAAGAATCTTATAAGTTAAACATAAACAGTGGATTCTTCGTCGTCCCGATTCTCGGGACTCCTCAGAATGACAGCCACAGGTTAATTTTGCAGAACTCTAGTAATTAAAAGTGTTCTACCCATTGCGCATAAATGTCATGTCGAAGCCCGATTTATCGGATGAGAAATCTCAAAACTTCAACAGAAACAAAATATTGCTCGTCGTACCGACTCTCGGGACTTTTCGGACTGACACTAAAATTTGCAATTCGTATTCTTTTGAGCATTAATTAGAATTCAATACATTAATTGTACACACACATTTTTCTTAAAAAAATTATTCTCTTAATTTATCCAATAAATTATTGAGCGTATCGATCTCCTCATCGTTTAATTTTTTCAGCGTCTCCCTGAATTGCTTTAACTCCTCATCCAGCTGCTCCAGAAGCTCCAGGCCCTGCTGCGTTATTAAAATATCAACCGCTCTTCGATCCGTAGGACAAATATGGCGCTCTACCAGACCCTTCAGGCGCAATTTTTCTACCAGACGGGAAGCATTGGACATTTTATCCAGCATGCGTTCTTTAAGCAGATTGACCGTAGCTGGATTTGGATATTGTCCCCTAAGAATCCGCAAAATATTGTACTGTTGCGCAGAAATGTTGTGCCTTTTTAATTTCTGATTATGGCGACAATTGATCCAGTTAGCAGTATAAATAATGTTCACGATCAGCTTTTCAAAAGGGTCTTTAAACGGCTTGCTCTTAATCTCTTCTTCCAGGCGCATTGTTCTTTTCCTCTGTTTCATGTTTCTACAATATATGTATATACACCTAAAGAGGCAAATCGTTTTATTTTCGGTATTTTTCTATTGAATTTGAATGCGCGACACACAAGCGGGTGTCTTAAGCTCTGGCACAGGACTGCGCTGTCTGAGTCCCTTTAGAAGGAAGCTCTTACTCTGTTAAAATCTCGATTAAGCGCGCAAGCTCCTGTTCAAAATCTTGTAACGACATGTATCGGTTCAATCGTTTATGTTCCCGGCCGTCTACGAAAATAATAATCGTTGGCACACTAAAGACCAGATATTGACCGCGCAATTCCGGGGCCTTCTCAATATCCACATATTCAAAATGCACCACGTCGAATTGTTCACAAATCTGGCGCACCTGTGGGCGTAACACTTTGCACACATTACAGGTTTCTGTAGAGAAATAGCCCACCGTAATGACATGCTGTTGTAATAAATCCTGAAATTCGATTAATCTCATTGGAATAAACTCTTTAACTTTTTTTGAATTTGTTTACTGGCCTTTTTCTTTTCTGCTTCAATACGACGATTGATTTCATCCTGGCGTTTTTTGACTTCTGCTTCAATCCTTTTTAATTCTTTTTCATGTTGCTGGACCAAATTTTGCACCCATTGTTCTTTTTGCTTCACAAATGCTAAAAATCGTTTGTGCGTTGGGTTAACCTTTTTTTGGATTTCGGAGCGCAAGCGACTTTGCGCTCGGCTGAGCTCAGCGCTCAATTTTTTCCGAAATTGGGCCAGTAAAAGGTCATCCAGATTGGAATTAAGATGCAGGTCCCATTTCCCTGGCTGCCCTTTAATTCTGGCCTTCAGGTTCAATGTGGAAATCTGCTGAATGGCTTCCAAAACCAGTTTTTGCAGGTCAGAAAGCTTTGCCACATTGGCTCTGGCTAAAGACAATTCACGGGCTTCAAAACTAATTTCACTGAGCACCGTGTCCCCCAAAAAATCTATCTTGCCTTTTAAATAGCCTACGCCCTTTTCAAATTCCACAGGCAGATAGGCAGAGTTTGAAAGGCGCATATGATTCAAGGAGAAGCCTGCGTAATCAATGCTAAACGTTTCGTGGGGAATTTTCTGCAGATAGTTTAACGAACCCGTGAGCCTGAAAGAGCGAGCGTTTGCGCTTTGCCCGCTGATGTTCAGCAGCGTTGGACGTTGAATATAGCGCTGATCTGAGGTCAGGTCGCTTAACTCACCGCTCAATTGCAATCCATCACTGGTTTGACCGGAGAGTAATATTTTTTTAATCCACCAATCAGGTCGGCCATTTGGTGAATAAAAATAAATATCCTGTCCTTTTAAGCGGGGCGCCTTTTCCTTTTTGGGCTTATCCGATTTTACTTTATTGAGATAAGTGCGTCCTGTTTGTATATAAGTCAAATATTGCTCAAAACGATTTACCAACGTAGCGCCAAATACCATTTTGGCCATGTTTTTCCTGGAGAGCTCCGGAAGCCGGGCTTTTTTAAGCGCCTGCCGGTAATCTTCCTCAACCCATTGCTGAATTAAAGGAATACTTTGTCGGAGGTGCTCCAGGGTCTGTTGCAGTTCTCTTTTTGTGGTTGAAATGGAATCGGTTAACTGAGCTACCTTTTTTCTGGAAGCCTTCAGGGTACGAAAAGCCTTCTGCAGGCTTTTCAGGTCTTTTATCTTCTGCGGATCGATGCCTTTGATTTCTGTTTCAATGGCCTTTAACTCTTTTTGGTATCTGGTTTGAGCAAGTTTTTGCTGCCAGTCTTCCAGCGATTGATTCAAAGCCTTTTGCAAAGAATCGATTTTGTGTGGCGATTTAAGGGTCAGTAATTTAACCACGCTATCCACATTCACCTGTTTGTGGATGGTGCTTAAAGGCAAGTTGCTCTGTTCCTGAATATTTTGCGCCACTTTTTGTAACGATTTCTGGAGCAGGCCCGGCTTTTTTGCTTTCTCTTTCAATCGCCGGGGCAAAGCGCCATCGGTTTCCCGTGGCGTGTAGGTTTGCAATCCGCTGATCTTAAAATTTTCAACAATGATCTTTTTGGAGAGCAGTGGCCAGAATTCAAAATCGACCCGGCACACGCCTGTTTCAAAAAGATTACGCATGGTCTGTTTGGGATCAGTAACCTGTAAGCGTTTGAAGCTAAGCCGGGCGCCGAACAGAGAGAGATCAAGCCCGTCAATTTCCACCTTGGCACCAACGATTTGACTTCCGGCTTTTTCTAACTGATTTTCCAACCAGCGGTCAGTAAAGATCAAACTTAAAAGCAAAATCAGACCGATGACCACACCAAAAAAAATGACGCCTTTCCAACGAATCATCATTGCCTCACTGCCTGAATTTTTTTGTACACAGAATAAAACTTGGTGGTTTTGATCAACTGCACCACCTTCAGTTTTTGCAGCCGTGGATCCAGGTGCTGTCGATAGTAGAGAACAAAGAACTTCAGGAAGAACAAGATAGGTAAAAAGAGCAGAACACTAACGATAAGACTCCCCAAAACCACTGTATTGTTGTAATGACTCAAAGCCACAACAGGAAACTGGTACAGCGCCGCCCACAGGCCATGCAATGCGCTAACATCAACCAGCAGGTAATACCCTAAACTGTGAAACAGCGGATCCAGAAGGTAGGCCATTCCGCTAAAAAGGGCAAAAGCAAAAATCACACTGCCCAGATTCACTTTAAAAATGACCACCAATAAAAGGATGACCATGTTGTGTAAGGTAAAAAAAGGAGTCAGCCCTAAAATCATTCCCAGACTAAAACCGAGGGCAATTTGTGTGGGTGAATCCTCGGAACGTAAAATTTTAAAAATTTTGGCTAAAATTTCCAGGCCAAACATCGCGGCTCCCGATATTTTGTAATCGCATTTTTTTAAAATAATGGAAATTAGAAGTTAAAACAAACAGCGAAGTTACAATGGTGAAAAAACCCCGTGATTGTTCATTCAGCCTGCCGGAGTAAAGGATTCCTCGTCCTTACGAAATGTGGAATCTCTTTGAAATGAGACACGGTTTTGGTTTTTACCGATTGTCATTTCGACCGTTGCCCCGACTGCGTCGGGACAGAGCGGAGAGAATCTCGAGCTGAAGCTCGATTTAGGTTGCATTTGCGAATTGTCTGCCAATGTAAAGGATTCTTCAGAATGACACTCAGTACCATTTAATTATTCAACCATTCAACTAATTAACTATTACACTCTTAACTCTTACACACATACACTTTCCCACACTTGTATCTGCCAGTGGAAGTCTCGAGCTGAAGCTCGAGTTACGTTGCGGCTTTGCTGCCTTAGGTTAACAGTCCATACTTCTTCATTTTGTAGATTAAAACATGGCGCGGTATTTCCAGTAAACGCGCTGCTTGCGATTGGTTGCCTTCGGCCTTTTGCAGGGCCGCTTCAATCGCCTGTTGTTCTAACTCTTTAAGCGGAACAATTTCCCCGAGCTCAAACGGGGAGGTTTTTGCCGGAGAGGAACTCTGGTGCAGGGTTGGCGGCAAATCTTCCACATCCAGCACATCTTTTCCACTCAGAACGATCATCTGTTCAATGGTGTTTTCCAGTTCACGTACATTGCCCGGCCAGGGGTACGATTTAAGACGCTCCAGGGCGCGGGGCGTTATGCGAATGGGACGTTCCGGAGCCAGCTTTTTAATGATCAGGTCGATTAGAGCCGGAATCTCTTCGCTCCTTTCCCGTAAAGGGGGAACCACAATGGGCACCACAGAGAGTCTGTAGTACAGGTCTTCCCTAAATTTGTTCTCTTCTACCAGTTTTTTAAGATCGCGGTTGGTGGCTGAAATAATGCGTACATCGACTTTAATGGGCTTATTTTCGCCGATGCGCTCAAATTCTCTCTCCTGAATGACGCGCAGCAGTTTGGCCTGCAATTCTGGCTTCAGGTCGCCAATTTCATCCAGAAAGATGGTTCCCCCGTCGGCCAGCTCGAACTTGCCGCGCCGATCGGCAATGGCTCCGGTAAAGGAACCCTTGACGTGTCCGAACAATTCACTTTCCAGCAGTTGCTCGGGAATGGACGGACAATTAACAGTGATGAGCGGTTTGTCCTTTCTGCGGCTGTTGTAATGAATGGCTTTGGCAATCAGATTTTTGCCGGTTCCGCTTTCGCCCAAAATTAAAACATTGGAATCGCTTTGCGCCAGACGCGCAGCCATCTGCACCACCTTTTGCATGGCCGGACTTTGTACAATCAGATTGTCAAAGCTAAAATGCTGGCCCAGTTCCTCTTTTAAGAGTTGATTTTCGGTTTCCAGGCGCCGAATTTTGGCCGCCTTTTCGATGGTAAAGATCAGTTGTTCGCGACTGAATGGTTTGGTTAAATAGTCGTCGGCGCCCAATTCACAGGCTCGAACAGCCTGATCGATACTGCCAAAGGCAGTGATTAAAATAAAAATGGCCTCGCGGTCTATTTTACGAATCGCTTCCAATAGTTGAATGCCATTTAAATCGGGCATCTGGATGTCGCTGATGACCAGGGGGAAAACCTGTTCCTTAAAGAGTTGCAAACCTTCCCGACCCGAATGGGCAACCGTCACCGGATATCCGGCCTGATTCAATTGGTAGGAGATGACCTTGGTCAAATTGAGGTCGTCATCAACTAATAAAGTTTTCAAGGGCCCTCCTTACTTTTTTACAT
This sequence comes from Caldithrix sp., assembly GCF_056497305.1. Lineage (NCBI taxonomy): Bacteria > Pseudomonadati > Calditrichota > Calditrichia > Calditrichales > Calditrichaceae > Caldithrix > Caldithrix sp. The sequence continues at coordinate 6,185 of NZ_JBSMDE010000114.1, forward strand.
AAAGACTTCTTCAAAATTAAACTGTGGCTGTCATTCTGAGGAGTCCCGAGAATCGGGACGACGAAGAATCCACTGTTTATGTTTAACTTATAAGATTCTTCGCTTCGCTCAGAATGACAATTAATGCAATTTTGCAGAAGTCTATTTTACACAATTTACTTATCTCCCTCACAAAAGTTCAAATCTTTCTGGCCCGGGTGAAGGTGGCCATTCGTTGTCCGCTTTGGATGAGCCACGGTCTGCGCAATTACGCCGGTGCTTCACCTTAAAATTTGGTTCGAAATTCTAAGCCTTTTCTATTGGACACGACACAACAGGCCTTTCAGGTAAAGACTTTCGGGGATGTGAAGTTTAATGGGATGATCTGGAGCCTGAAACAGCCATTGCACAATTTGCGCCTCTTTACCGGCATCCAGGGCGGCATCCGAAACAATTTTCTGAAACAGTTCTGGTTTCATCAGGCCGGAACAGGAAAAAGTAAACAGCAGACCGCCCGGGCGCAGCAAGTTAAAGGCCAGTCGATTAATGTCTTTGTAGCCACGGCTGGCGCGTAACAAATTGCGCTGGGCATCCACAAATTTTGGCGGATCCAGGACAATTAAGTCAAATTGCCGGCCAGCGGCCTCGTATTGGCGCAGTAGCTGAAAAACGTCGGCTTTAACATTGGTGTAGCGATCCGCAGCAAATTGGTTCAGTCGAAAGTTTTCTTCCTGTAATTCCAGTAATGACGCAACTGCTTCCACATTGGTTACGTGTTTTGCACCGCCTTTTAAGGCAGCCAGGCCAAAGCCGCCGCTGTAAGCAAAGCAGTTGAGCACCTCCCGATCTGTGCTCCATTGTTGCACCGTGTAGCGGTTTTCCCGTTGATCCAGGTAAAAGCCGGTTTTGTGTCCGTTTTTCACATCCACCCAAAAATGGAGTCCGTGTTCGGTAATTTTCAAACGCGGCGGTGCTTCCTGGCCCCACAGCAGGCCCTTTTTCAAAGGCAACCCCTCTTTTTTGCGCACATCAACATCCGAACGCTCGTAAATCCCGGACGGTTTTATCTGCTCTTTAAGAATCTGAACCATTTCCTCTTTCCAGAATTCGGCCCCGGCGCTCAGAAATTGACAAATCAGATGTTCATCGTAACGGTCCACGATCAAACCGGGCAGGCCATCGGCTTCGGTGGCAATTAACCGATAGGCCGTGCTGGCCTGTTCGATGTGTAAAGCGTGGCGCAAGGCAATAGCCTGTTGAATGCGCTTTTCCAGAAAAGTGACGTCAACCTTCTCCTGCGGATTAAAGGTCCACATGCGCACCGCAATTTGCGACTCAGGCGAAAAAGCCCCGCGGCCCATGAGCTTTCCTCGGGCATCCAGAACAGTAACGGTTTCTCCAGGCTGCGGATGGCCTTCTACCTTCTTGATTGCTCCGGAAAAAATCCAGGGATGCCTGCGCAAGATGGATTTTTCCCGACCTTTTTTCAAAATGACTGTTTGCATCATCTCACTCAAATTCTGACTCCGTTTTGCAGGTTGGCCCCTTTTAAGAAAAACAGAATCTGTACCAGGTCACTTTCCGGAACCATTCATTGCGACCAACCTCATGAAAGCCCATTGCTTTACAGCGCAAAGTAAAAAGGCACAAAATTCTGCCTCGCATTCGTACAGAGGCTTTTTTGTGCCTTGCTGTTATTATTTTAAAGTCCGCCATTTGTTTATTGCATCAGGATGTAATCGCCTAAGATGTGAGCGGTTTCCAGAATGTAAAAGTCTTCTTTATCATCATAACCGGATTTTTTGTGAATGGTTTTCAATTTTTTCTTTAAGGCCTGTCGCTCTTCACGTTCCTTTTTGCGCTTTTCAATGTTCAAAGAAACCACATTGCGTTCCTTTTCTTTTTTAAGGCGCTCGATCTCTTTGAGCATGAGCTGGTACTCTTCATTGTTTTGTACGCGTACCAGATGGGCGTTGCGCAATCGGGGTAACAAGGTAGGTAAACGATTATTCAACGGCTCAAAATCCACGGGTTCGATTTCGTCCCAGAGCAAAGCGTTTTTCTCACTGCGTTCTCCGATTTCCATGATCTCATAGCGATCGGGAATGCGAATATCGGGTAGAACGCCGACATTTTGCGTACTCCCTCCGGTAATTCGGTAAAATTTGGCAATGGTCAATTTGACCTGTCCCAATTTCTCTTTTGAATGGGGAAAGAAGCGGGAAATGGGGAAAATGTTTTGCACCGTACCTTTGCCAAAGGTTTGTGTGCCAACAATCAGGCCGCGATGGTAATCTTGAATGGCCGCGGCAAAAATCTCTGAGGCCGAAGCGCTTAAACGATCGACCAGCACGGCCAGGGGGCCATCGTAAACCACTTTGGAATCAAAATCCCGTTCCACTTTAACGCGCCCGCGCGAATCGCGTACCTGGACCACCGGGCCTTTTTTGATGAACAATCCCGTTAAATCGACGGCTTCCGAAAGGAAACCACCGCCATTACGACGTAAGTCGATGATTACGCCGTCCACCCCTGCGCCCTGCAATTCCCTGAGCAGCCGTTCAACATCGCGCGAGGTACTGGCGTAATCTTCCTTGCCCTGGCGCATGGCTTCGTAGTCGAGATAAAAATCCGGAATATTAATCACGCCAATTCGGAATGTTTTCCCATGGTGCTCAATTTCCAGCGTGTCGCTCTTGGCCGCCCGATCGGCCAGTTTAACCTTATCCCGCGTTAAAGTGATGGTTACCGGCGGATCGGAAAGGGCGGCATCCGCGGGAATGATTTGCAATCGCACCTTGGTGCCTTTTTTCCCCCGAATCAACTGCACCACATCATCGATGCGCCAACCGACCACATCAACCAATTCACCGTCTTCGCCCTGCCCTACCGCGACAATGCGGTCATTGGGGTGCAACAGACCGCTGCGATCGGCCGGGCCACCGGGAATGATTTCGACCACAGTGGTGTAGTCATCTTCCGTTCGCAAGCTGGCCCCAATGCCTTCCAGTGAAAGGCTCATGCGAATTTTAAAATCCTCGCTGGTTTTGGGCGACATGTAGTTGGTGTGCGGATCAAAGGTAGCAGTAAAGGCATTCATGTAAATCTGGAACACATCTTCACTCTGGGTTTTGAGCATCTGTTTTTCCATGTTGTTGTAACGCTTTTCCAGACGCTCTTTAATATCCGGCCACTCCTTGCCTGCCAGTTTTAACGACAGCGCCTCATTTTTCAGGCGCTTGGCCCACAACGTATCCAATTCCGCGCGACTCCTGGCCCATGGCGCATCTTTACGATCGATTAAAAACGAATCTTCTGTGGTAAAAGTAAAGGGATGGTTTAGCCGTTCTTTAACAAAGGTTAAACGCTCTTCAAAGCGCTCTGTAAATCGATTAAAGATATTGAAAGCGGCCCGCAAATCACCGTTACGCAGCGCGTCATCCAGCGCATAACGGTAGCGTTCAAAGGCATCGATGTCTTCTTGCAAAAAATAGAGCTTTTGAGGATCCAGCGCTTCCAGGTAAAAATCGAACATCTGGCTGGAAAGTTCATCGTCGATTTGCTGCTTTTTATAGTGGATTTTAGGTAAAAAGAAAGCGACAGCCTGTTCAACGCGGGGATGGATGGGCAATGGCTCCAGCACAGGACGCTCTGATTTTGTAAGGGCTAGAGCGGTAAAGGCAAACAATAAAATTGTGATAAACAAGATGAGCAAATGAGTTGTTTTTTTCATGAGGCTCCCTGATAATGTTAATTTTGTATTTGAATTTAAAATCAATTACTTAAAGCAAATATTCCCTGCTGCATCCCGCAGCATAAGAGCTCAGCTTGCCCCCCTTCTTTTTGATCCGGTAACAAAATTTTACGACGCTATTGACAAACTGCGCTGCTAACTCGCAAGAAAAATCCTTTTTTTTAATAATAGCAATTAAAGTAAAAAATGCAAAAAAAGTTTCATGCCTGTTTCCGCTTAGGCTTTTGTTTTGGGTATTCGAATGAATTGGATCAAACTTAATGACACCATACTGAGCGCTGTTCCAAAGAGAAAAGGAATTTTGTAATTCACCATCCACAACAGCCCGCCAATAGCTGGAATAAAAACAGCCGCAATGTGATTAACCGTAAAACCAAAAGCCATGGAAGGCGCAATGTCTCGGGAATCGCCGATCTTCTGAAAATAGGTACGAATGGCTATGGCAAAGTTGAAGAAGATATGATCCAGAATGTAAAGCAGAGCAATGATCCAGCGATTTTGCACAAAGGCATAAGCTAAAAAGATGAAGATCAGACTAAAATATTCCAGTGACAGCACTTTCCGTTCACCAAAACGAATAATGGCTTTGCCGATTAAGGGGCTTAAAAAATAGTTAATAACATTGTTGATGATAAAAAGAACCGTCACTTCGCGAATGGAAAAATGGAAACGTTTAACTAGCAGAAAGACGGCAAAGGCCACAAAGATCTGCCGGCGCGCCCCGGCCAGAAAGGTTAAGGCGTAATACAACCAGTATTTCTTTTTTACGATCATCTTTTTGCGCTGGATGGGTAATGTTTTATCGACCGGATCCTGTAGTAACGCCCAGAGAGCGATGCCCACGATTAAAATACCGCCGCTCAGGTAGAGATTCTGATAGCTTAGCAAAAAGGTTAAACCATAAATGGCCACTCCGGCAAAAATATTGGAGGCCGCGCTGATGCTGCGGATTTTGCCAAACACCCAGGGGGATGTCTGACGATCAAAATATTGTAAGGTAAGGGATTGATTGGTAGTTTCGAAGTAATGGAAACCAAAACTCATGATGAGCGTGGTGACGATCAATCCTGCAAAACTGGGTAAAAAACCGGTCAGGCCCACGCCCAGGCCCAGAATTAAAATGGACAGCGCCGAAAGTTTGTGCTCGGCCACTACTTTGAGTAGAAAGATGGCCAGCAGGGCTAAAAATCCCGGTACCTCGCGTACGCCCTGAATGATCCCCACATGACTGCCATTCAAATGAGCCACTTCCACGGCAAAATTATTGAACAGGGTACGCCATATCTGCAAACCAGCCGTAGAGGCAATGGTGAGCACCATCAAATATCGGTACATGGGATTTTTTTTAATTTGTTCCATGGCAATCAATCCACTATCTTCTGCCTTACCCCGTCACTTTGTAAAAGTGATGAAATTTGGGCTTTTTGTACATAAATTGCAAAAAATGTTGAGAGGAGTGAACTATGCGTCGTAGAAAGATCAGATACTGGAGGGAAGATTCTTTCCGAACGACCAATGGCAGCGTTCTGAAATATGACAAGCTGGAGCACGCTTTGCTGGGCTTCATCGGAATGTTGGTCTCTCTATTTTGGGCAAAAGCCACTTCGCCACAGGAAGTTCTTTTATTTTTTGTGATCTGGAATATCATTGGCCTGCTGTGGGAGCTGTTTCAATTACTCATTCAGCAACTGCCCATTGAAATTAAGGACCTGGCGGCCAACAACATCGGAATTGTAACCGCCGGCATCTTAGGCTACCTGATTGTTTAATAAATTCCCGATCATTCCAAAACCCGGGAGCGCTGGAATGGAAGCATTCTGTAACATACCTTAACCGGCCGGAACCTGGCAGATCAGAGAGCTGTTTTAACGATTCCTGAGCCATTAATCCCGGTTAAAAATAAAAATGTGTTCAGCAAATTTAAAAAGACTTACGCCTATCCAGAATGGCCATAATAAATGTAACTTTTTTGCGAGGTATTACGTAGTTTTTATTAAGTGTTCCAAAAAATCAAACATGGGGCTTTTAAATGGACAGCTTTAAAGCGATTGTGTTCATCAGCGTTTTAATGGTACTGCACATTTCCGATATTTTTGCCCAGTCAAAAAAAGATTATGAAAAGCTTTTTTCCATGCCCGAAATTGAACGGCGTGTCAGGCAAAAATATATCGAACAAAACGACCGACCCGTGCGCCATTTTCAGGATGATTTAACCATTGCTGCAAAGGATACCGTAAATTACAATATCCTGATCAATAAAGGCGATTTACTGGTCAAAGGCCTGGTGAATGGCGACATTGTCGTTTTATTTGGCGACATTCGCATCGACTCCGGCGCCAGGATTAACGGCAATGTAACAACCGTAAATGGTAAAATCCGACAAAACCCAAACAGCCTGGTAACCGGAAATCAAATCGAAACCAATCTTAAAAATCTGTTTCCGGCCCGTGAATTTGGCAAAGATTACCGCGAAGACATCATAGAGCGCTACCTGGCGCGCTACACCAAGCCTTACGGCGAAGGCTACAATGTGTTTACACTCAACAAAGAAAAGAAATCAGACCTTTTGTTCCGTTACAACCGCGTTCAGGGGGTGTTTTTAGCATTGGCCCTTCCGCAACTGGTGGGTCAGAATTACAAATATCTGATGCTGGATGGATTTTTGGGGTATGGTTTTTCTGATAAGAAAACACGCTACGAGGTCAAAATCGGTCACTGGTTTTTTAGTCCCGCGAAATTCCGCTTCCAATTGGGAGTATCCTTTTACGATAAAATCGAGAGCAAGGACGTGTGGCTCATCTCTTCACTGGAAAACACGCTGGCCGCTTTCTTTTTAAACGACGACTATCTGGATTATTATCGTCGAAAAGGATATGAATTTTCTGTTTCACAGAACCTATCGGTCTATTTTAAAGGCACCCTGGCTTTCCGTAACGATCAATATTCGAATGTTTTGAAGACAACCGACTGGGCGCTTTTCAAGGACAAGGATCGCTTCCCCGAAAACCCGGCCATCGAACAGGGGCGCATGCGTAGCCTTTACGGCGAATTGTACTGGGATTCACGTGAAAACCCACGGCTACCTCATTCAGGCTGGTATGCCAAGCTGAGCCTGGAAAGCTCCACTAAAAAATTAAACAGCGATTTTTCTTTTAACCAATACATTCTGGAAATCCGGCGCTATCAGAGGATTAGTGCTTACGAACGGCTGGATTTGCGTATTAAAGCGGCGACTTCCGAAGGACAGGTGCCGTTGCAGAAACGATTTCACCTGGGTGGCATAAGCACACTACGCGCTTTCAATTATCGCTCATTGCGCGCCGCTGGTTCCGGTGGAGATCGCATGCTCCTGCTGAATCTGGAATACAATATCAATCCTAAGCTGTTCCACTTTCCATTGAGTTTTGGCGAAGACCTGCATTACATTATTTTCTTCGATGCCGGAAACGTCTGGGACAGAGCCGCCGTCAGTTCCGAGGATGGTTGGGACAGGGGCTTCAAACAATTAAAACTTAAGGATTTTAAAAGTGATCTGGGGGTCAGTTTAGCCAGCCCGTCCGGGCGTTTCAGAATAAATCTGGCCAAAAGGCTGGATACTTCGCACAAGGCCTGGAAAGTTTCTTTTAGAATACAAAAACCCTTTTAATGAAGGATGATATGAAGATGTCATGGAGAGGCCTGTACATAATGATAGTTGCTCTGTTCCTGAGCAACAGCGCTTTTGCACAGGAGGGAATCGTAGAATTACACGATTTTTACATGGATGAAATCGAATATGCCGGATTCATTCTGAATCAGGAGCGCACCATACACATCGAAGCCGTGGGAGCCGGAGGCCCGCACAAAATCAGCTCCAAATCCTTTCAGATCGATCCGCACAACATGTTTGCTTATGCCTGGATTTTAAACAGTCAGACGCGTGAAATGGTCTGGCGCATGGATATTGACAATACTAAAAAAGTGTCCGGTTCCGCTTTTAACCGTAAGTTTGAAGGATCAGTAAAACTACCGCCCGGAACGTACGAACTTTACTATGGCGCCTTTAAACCTTCTTTCCTCAACCTGGACGGCGGATTTGTCTCCTTTAAGCAATTACTGAAGTTCATCTTTGAAAAGAGCGAGGAATGGGATAAAGATGCAGAAAAATGGATGGTGCGCATTACAGGCGTCGATGAAGCGCTGGACAAATTTGATGTCAAAAAAATACAGGATTCCTGGTTAGACAAAACCATAGCGCAGCTGATCAAACAAAAAGACGGCCAGATGCGCCATACCGGATTCCGCTTAAAAAAGGCCGCAGATTTGCTGGTGTACTCCCTGGGTGAAGGAACCGATGGCAAGATGTACGATTACGGCTGGATTATCAACGCCAAATCCCATGAACGTATCTGGATGATGGAAGAAGGGGAAACCGACTATGCCGGAGGCGCGCAAAAAAATCGCCGCTTTAAAGGCGTTTTGCATTTTAAACCCGGCGACTACCTCGTTTACTACAAAACCGACGACTCACACTCCTACCAGGAATGGAATGCCAATCCGCCTTACGATCCTGTCTTCTGGGGAATTGTGGTCAAACCTGTTTCTGAAGATTTTTCCTGGAAACAGGTCGAAAAATACGAAGACCAGACCCAGGAGGCCATCATTTCCATTACGCGTGTCGGCGACTATGCCTACTCCGAAGCCTTTTTGAAAGTGCTAAAACCAACGCAGATTCGAATTTTTGCTCTGGGAGAAGGCCGCAACGGCGATATGTATGACTACGGCTGGATCACCCGCGCCCGCGATGGTAAAGTGGTCTGGAAAATGGAGTACGATCAGACCAGACATGCCGGAGGATCGTCCAAAAATCGCCTGTTCGACGGGGTAATATCCCTGACGCCCGGTTTGTACATCGTTCATTATCAGACCGACGATTCGCATTCGTACGAAGAGTGGAATGCCCGTCCGCCACAGCAACCGGAGATGTGGGGCATTACGCTTTACAATTTAGGTGAAGCGGACGCTGTCCAAAAGATAGAAAAAGAAAAATTGGCGCCTAAAAAAGCGCTGGCTCAGTTGATTCAGGTTGGAGACGATGAGTATTTACGCAAAGACTTTTTCCTGGATAAACCAGCTACGGTACGCATTTATTGCCTGGGCGAAGGCGATTGGAATGAGATGTACGATTACGGCTGGATTAAAAATGTGGAAAGCGGTGAAATAGTGTGGAAGATGAAGTACAAACAGACCGTTCACGCCGGAGGGGCCAACAAAAATCGCATGGTCAACACCATCATTAGCCTGCCAGCCGGCCATTACCGGGTTTACTACCGTTCTGACGGCAGCCATTCTTACAGACGCTGGAATGCTCCTCCACCATACGACGAACGCAGCTGGGGCATCTCCGTCTTTTTAGTCGAATAATTGCGTTTGCTAAACAGGACTAGTAGAGGGCTGGAATCCCGACTCATCAGAGTAAAAAATCTTGTAACGTCAATAAAAACAATCTAAGTTTCAAGACTTTTTAATGAACGAATTAATAAGAGTGAACTCACTAACCGTGGGGAGGAAAAGATGTTACGTACTATGGTCGCCATCCTGATTGCAATAGGATTAACTTGGGCTGCTGACTTCAATCAGGTTGTAGAAAAACGCTTCGATGCCCATAATCTGAAAAAAGTCGTTGTACTTAACACCAATGGCAATATCAACATCAAAGGCGGGAGCTCTGATCAGGTTCTGCTGGTTGCCCATAAAATGGTTAACGGTCGTGACAGTGAAAAAGAGAATTTGTTAAAGGCCCTTGAAATTCAAACGGATGAAAAAGACGGCATTCTAACCATCACCGTGAAGCGTTACAAAAACCGAAAAGGCTTTTTTAGCTGGCTGTTCGATCTGGATTTTGGAGAGCAGCGTGTAGATTTTGACCTCACGCTTCCAGAGCATTTAAAGGTTAAAGCCCACTCAACCAATGGCCAGATTGAAGCCTATGATTTTGCAGGGCAATTGGACCTGGCCACCACCAATGGTGAAATAAAAGCCACACATGTTCAAAAAATAAAAGAACTGCACTCAACAAACGGGAACGTGGAAGTTGACTTTGAACGCTTGCCCAAGGGCCAGCAGGAGATCGAAATTGGTACCACCAATGGAGAGATTACGCTCATTGTGCCGGAACAATCCCGATTTAATGTGCGCGCCTTTACAACCAATGGCAGAATCAATTACGATTTACCTTACAGCGGGAAAATGCAAAAAAGCAAAAGCCATCTGGAAGTGGAAAACGGCCGGGATCTACCGACCTTTTTTCTGAAAACGACCAACGGGGATATTAACATTCATGGCAGAATGTAAATTTCCATTGTTGACCAGCCGGAAGCATGGTTTTTAATCACTGGAGTTAGGCATGGCCGTAAACAAAAACATTTACGCAGGGATTTAAGCAACCACAGAGCGCACAGAGATGCAATTTTAAATTAAAAATTAAAAATTACGAATTACGAATTAATTTGCGAAGGGGCAATTATGCCCAGGCGGTGAGGAACCGTTCCGGCATGTCATTCTGAGAATCCTTTACATTGGCAAACCATTCGAAAGAGCAATGTAACTCGTGCTTCAATCCGCGACTTTGTGAGGGCGAAGTATTTATGGCGAGCTTTTGTTTTAAAACCCATCCCCCCGCCCCCCTTCCCTTTAAAAAAAGGGAAGGGGGCCGGGGGGTTAGGATCTTCAGCTTAAAAATTTTCGCATCCCGCTAAGCGGGATTATAAGTTTTAAGGTAAGTATTCTAAAGATTTGACGATATCAGTTTTGATGATTCCAAGAAATAATTTATAAGCAATTTAAGTTAATATTTTATGAATATTCGCATTTCAGCATGTTTCTGGCGACATGCAAAACCTGCGCGTATTAGCGTGCGAAATTTTTAATTCTGCTTCAGGGGGACGAGTTGAAGAGTTGGTTTAAAAACTGTCTGTGGAAAAATAATTGTGATTTAAAAAAAATTTCTCTCAATTCTGGTGTGGCTTTACTGCCTTAGATAAAAGTTTAGAAATTAAATGAGGAGAACAATGCATGAGGAACAACATTCGCTACTATTTTCTGTTTTCAATAAGCATTATTCTTTTGTTCAATTTTCGAGGCTTTGCAAAAAATGGCACGTCTGATAATCCCCCATTTCGTATCGGCATTAATTTCCCATTCAGGTCACAGGAGGTTGGCTCATTGCAAACGTTTTTACAATTATTAGGTGATTTGGGAGCCAAAGGTATTCGGCAACTTACATTTGGAGACGTTTTCTGGGGTAAGGTGGAACCAGAGGACAATCAATGGGACTTTACAAACAGTGATTCTGTGCTGTTTAATTCATTCAATATTTATGCGGTTCCTACACTGTTCATGATGGGCACTTCGGTAAACTCTACAGGACTTCAAGTACCATGGCGTGCCTGTACCAATCCAGGTTGCGGTTGGAATGTAGAGCGGGATAGCGCTGATACGCGCGATTATGTTCAAACGGTTGTAAAACGATATATGAATCGGACTCGTTACTGGGAAATTGCCAATGAAATGGATGGCCATACCAAAAGGCCAGAAGGATTGCCGGTTGATGAATTCGCTCAATTTATGGTCTTAAATTATCAATGGATTAAGGCTGTTGACCCTAATGCAAAAATTCTATTACCGGGATTGTTGGGCACTTATGGATTACCGCTTTCCAATACACGACAATGGCTAAAAGATCTGTTAAGCAATGGAGGCGGTGAAGGATTTGACATCTTAAATTACCACGATTATAATGCCTGGTGGACTTTAGCGGCGCATTACGATTCCATGAAAGCCATCTTAAAAGAATATGGTTATGAGGATAAGCCTATATGGGTAACGGAATGTTCCATCTCCTCAGATCCAACGGTTACTATTACACCAAATTACGCTGGGGTGGATGAACAGGCCGCTGATGTGTGGCGCCGTTCGGCGGTGTTATTTGCTAAGGGAGTACAAACCTGGTTCTGGCACAGTTTCTGGAGTAGCGGTGGGCAGTCTGAATGGCGAGAATTTGGCATCTTGGATGCAAATGGTAATCCCAAAAAATCATATTATTCCTACAAATTATTATTAGAAAAAATAAATGGATTTCAGAATGCAGAGGCCATTTCATTTGGAAATGCTACAGATGACAATACTGCGGGCGGTGAAGGAGTTTGGGTCGTAAAATTCAACTGGGTTGATGGCACTTCCCGCTGGGTAATGTGGAGCCCGGATAACCAACCATTTGATTTTAGAATCCCAATCAATGCTAAAGTAACTTTAACTAAAGTGGTTCCAACTGCAATTTTTAACCAAAATAACCAGGCAGAATTTGATTCCATGAGCATTGTCGTCCAAGATACCATCCTTACAATACAATTGACAGGCCAGCCTGTTCTGGTGGAAGTGACCCCTCCAACATCCATTGCCTATTCAAAATATGGGCCATCTTCGTTTACGTTACACCAAAATTATCCGAATCCATTCAATCCTGAAACTTTTATTCCTTTTACGCTTATAAAAGCTGGAAAAATAACCCTTACGATTTTTAATAATAAAGGGGAAAAAGTACGTACCTTGCTTAAGGATCAATGGCTTAATGCAGGTAAGCACAATGTGCGCTGGGATGGGAAAAATAAGAAAGGACAAATTGTTCCTTCTGGAATATACTACTACCGGATAAAAAGAGGAAAATTGAGTGCTACCAGAAATATGGTGCTATTACGTTAATAAAGACTAATGTTTTCTTAAGTTTTAAAAAGGTTTATTTTGCACGAGCTTTAAATAATTGAGTTTATTTCTTAGCTGGTCTGATAGTAAACCTGATTGTGATCGGCACCTACTAGAGTTCTGCAAAATTAACCTGTGGCTGTCATTCTGAGGAGTCCCGAGAATCGGGACGACGAAGAATCCCTTGCTTTTATTTAACTTATGAGATTCTTCGCTTCGCTCAGAATGACAAATAAAGTAATTTTGCAGAACTCTATGATCGGCACCTACAATTAAGGAGGAAACTGTCAATGACAAAGGTAAATTTCAGAGAATGGAGCAAGCGTTTTGCAGCGCAAGGCGGAATATTGGTGTTCTTCTTAATGGCATTTGAAGTCATGATAATGATAAGTCCATTTGCTTTTTTCTTTTATTCTGTATTCAACCCAATATTCCATTGGCTGGATGCATTTCCTGCGACAAGATGGCTCACTCACTTTTTCTTGCCGCATATGATTTTACCACCTACTTTACCTTTGAAAATCATCCGGATTTTAGGTTCTGTCCTGTTTATCGTGGGAGCAGGCACATTTATTATTTGTGCTCTCCAGGTTTACCTTGGAAAGATTTTCAAGTGGGGAATTGCCAGGCGAGGTATTTATCGCTTTGTCCGTCACCCCCAATATACGTCTCTTGGCATCTGGGGGCTGGGAATGGCTATCTTGTGGCCCCGTTTTATCGTGCTAATAACTTTGTCGATCATGGTTGTTCTTTATTACTTTCTGGCTAAAGACGAAGAAGGTAGAATGATACGACAATATGGGAATTCGTACAGAGAATACCTGAAAAAAACCGGAATGTTTTTCCCGCGTATTAGGGCCAAAGCAACCTCGGTATCTTCTCATCCATTAAAAACTAAAAACATGCTTATTCTCACGTCGGTTGTACTTTCTATCATTGCAAGCGGTTTTTTACTACGCTCCATTACATTGAATTCCATCCCAATGGCAAGCCAGAATAATATCACACTGGTTTCCATTATCCCAGAAGACATAGGCAAGGGATCGATCATATTAAATGCTGTACAATCAACTAAAATAGACTTTTTGAGTAAGGAAAAGAATTATCTTGGCTATGAAATGCCCGTTGATTATATCATGCAAGGAATGATTGCAAATACCGGATCAGAGCACCATTTATTTAAGCAGCACCATACCATCCCTCTTATTATCGATTGGGTTCTTAATCCATTTGATCATCTAAAGCGTTCCCCATCTGCACAAATGGCAAAAATGAGAAACGTTAATCCTTTGGTGGCCAGACGACATCATTGTCCTTTAGGAATTAATGATAAGAACATGCATTGCAACCAGTGTGAATATCGGAGGGTAATCCTGGTAGAAGTTGAAGCTCCGTCTAATTCCCGGCTGACCGGTAAGCAGTTATTTGCCTTCGATACACAAAGAATTCCTGTTGGTTTTATTGATATCAATACAAATAGCGGAGAGATTATTAACAAAAAACAGGTGGAATCGAAAACGGCCTGGAGTGATGTTCCTACTCCGGCTATTTAGCATTGTAATCTAAGGCAGCAGAGCCGCAACCTTTAAAAAACCGCAAAGAGCGCCCGTCTGGCACCGGACAGGCCAGTCTGGCAGCACCAGCCTGACAGGCCCGTCTGGCCACCGGACAGGCAAAGAATTAATTTTAATTAAAAATTACGAATTAAGAATTATTTTGCGAAGGGGCAAGTTTCCCCAGGCAGTGAAGGCTTGTGCCTCATGTCATTCTAATCCCCCGATTTATCGGGGGAGGAAGAATCCTTTACACCTACAGAGAATTAACAGGCGCAACGTAACTAGAGCTTCAGCTCTAGACTTTGGTAAGGGAAAAGCATTCACAAAATGCGCAAGGATTGCAAATAAAAATTTGCAAAATATCTTAACATATTAGAATACTTTCCTTCAGAAGATGTAATGCAATAGCGTGCGAAAATTTTTGTGCCGTGTGGTGGATTGAAACTGTTGAATTGTTGATTTGTTGAATGGTTGAATGAGCATCGGGCTGACATTCTGAATTCACACTGATCGTGAATGGGGCCATGAAAGAAAATCTTCAACAAAGGTGGTAAGCCTTCCCCCTCTCCCAGATTTTTATTCTAGGAGAGGGGGATCGAGGGGGTGAGGGC
>NZ_JBSMDE010000115.1:0-3474 GCF_056497305.1 Caldithrix sp.
AACGGAAATTATACCAAATATGCGGGCAGCGATGATGTGGATGCCGTGGCCTGGTATTACGATAACAGTGGAGGCAAAACTCATGAAGTAGGTACAAAGCAGCCCAATGAACTGGGCATCTACGACATGAGCGGCAATGTGTGGGAGTGGTGCTGGGATTGGTACGCTTCAGATTACTACAGCCACAGTCCGCAAGATAACCCCAGTGGGCCGAATAGCGGTTCGGACCGTGTGCCGCGCGGCGGCGGTTGGGGCGGCAGCGCCAGGGACGTGCGTGTAGCCAATCGCGTCAACTACACGCCGTCCGGCAGCAACAACGGTCTGGGGTTCCGCCTTCTGAGGACACGTTAGTTTTTAGGTTTTTTACCTTTTTACCTTTTGCAGGCTTTGCCAACCAGCGCAAGCGAGGTTGGCAAAGCCTGTCATTCTTCTCCCGCCCTGGCGAGAGAAGAATCCCCAGCAACCGCAAGCGGAGAAAAGTTTAGGCAGGGAATGGTTGGAAGGGTGAATCGGTTGCGGTTTGCCGTAGGGGCGAAGGATTTCCCCCAAGGTTTGGCCATTGTTCGAATGATTTGGTTGTGCAAAAGGGGAATTTAGCAAATGTAAAAAACGGCGGTGGAAATCCTTCGCCCTTACGAAGGTTTATCATTGAGATTAGGCTGTGGTTGCTGGGGCTAAGAGCGCGGTTTGTGGTAGGGGCTGCAAAGCATTTTCCTGAACGCACGGGGCAGGTTGCACAACGCAAAACAGGGCAAATGGAAAAAATGACGATGGAAATTCTTAGCACCTACAATAATAACTGCAATAATAATGGAAATTGAACCATGACGCATTACGACCCGATTAAACACCATCGCCGGTCCATCCGATTGAAAGGGTGGGATTACCGCCATCCCGGGTGGTATTACATCACCATGGTGGTGCGCAACCGTGAATGTTTGTTTGGGCAGGTGGCGCATGGGGAAATGGTGTTGAATGCATTTGGAAAAATTGTGGATTACCATTGGAGAAAATTACCCAATCATTTTCAACATATTGAATTGGACGAATTTTGCGTTATGCCTAACCATATTCATGGAATTATTCGCATTGTACGTTGGCCGGATGGCGTTGTGCTGGATGATGGATTTGTAAGGGCGAAGGATTTCCCTGAACAATACGACAACGACAAAAATAAATCGTTTATTATCGAAAAAAATACAAATGGAAAAAATGGAGATAGAAATCCTTCGCCCCTACGCCAACAAACCGATGCCACATCCCAACAATTACCACGTGGTGCATTTCCAGGATCATTATCTGCAATAATACAAAATTATTGCAACGTAACCACACGTAAAATTAACTGTATTCGCCAGACACCCGGCGCCAAATTATGGCAACGCAATTATTGGGAACACATCATTCGCGACGAAAACGAATTAAACCGTATCCGGCAATACATCAAAAACAACCCGTTAAAATGGACGGACGATGAAT
Source organism: Caldithrix sp. (assembly GCF_056497305.1). NCBI lineage: Bacteria > Pseudomonadati > Calditrichota > Calditrichia > Calditrichales > Calditrichaceae > Caldithrix > Caldithrix sp. The sequence goes on from NZ_JBSMDE010000115.1 coordinate 1,480, forward strand.
ATTTTGAAAAAATGTAACAACAATGATGGGGAATCCGTAGAGGCGACGCATGTGTCGCCCCTACTGGGAAAAATGGTGGCAGAAATCCTTCGCCCTTACGGCTATGCGCCATCGGCGGTTGCCACCTGTCATTCTGATCCCGCCCCGGCGGGAGAAGAATTCTTAGCAAACAATGGAGGGGATTCTTCACTCCGCTAGCGCTCCGTTCAGAATGACAGTCAAGGGGAGGGCATTGTCATTCTGAGCGAAGCGAAGAATCCCCTGCAAAAGACGGAAGGGATTTCCTGGGCTGGCCTTCACTCTGCTGACGCTCCGTTCAGAATGACAGTCAAGCAGGAATTGTCATTCTGAGCGCAGCGAAGAATCCTTAACAAACAATGGAAGGGATTCTTCACTCCGTCCCGATCTTCGGGACTCCGTTCAGAATGACAGTTAAGACGGGGGATTTGTCATTCTGAGCGCAGCGAAGAATCCCCTGCAAAAGACGGAAGGGATTCTTCACTCCGTCCCGATTCTCGGGACTCCGTTCAGAATGACAGGTGGGGGGGCTCAACCAGCGGCAGAGAACCGCTCTTCAAAACCAATTTATTTTGATCAAAAACACAGACAGCTGTTTATCCCTGCATTAAACTATATTAACGTTCAAGTTGTGAAATTTTTAGTCGATCTAAATTGAGCGTTCAGGAAGCAATGTAAAATTAATTTGATATGCAGCCGATAATAAGCTAAAATAATTTTAATAAAGAAAGAGGGAGAAGCCCATGGCTGTGAAAACGCATTTTCTTAATTATCTTTCCTTATTCCTGATTTCAATCATCCTTTTTAACTGCGCCGGGCCCACGCGTACGGTTAAGCGCGTTCAGGTTGACGAGGCCATCGACATCAGCGGCCGCTGGAACGATACCGACGCCCGTCTGACAGCCGAGGCCATGGTAAAAGACGTGCTTTCCCGCCCCTGGCTACAGAACTTTATCGCAGACAAAGGTCGGCAACCGGTGGTCATCGTTGGGCAAATTCGCAACCGCACCAGCGAGCACATCGAAACGGCCATGTTCATCAAACATATTGAGCGGGAACTGTTAAATTCCGGGCAGGTGCAGTTTGTGGCTTCCGACAAAGAACGCGAAGCATTACGCCGCGAACGGATGGATCAGCAGAGTTTTGCCTCGCCAGAAAGCGCCAAGGAACTGGCTAATGAACTGGGCGCCGATTTTATGCTGCAGGGCGTCATCACCTCCGTTACCGATTCCTTTGAAGGACGACGCGTGGTCAAATACCAGGTTAATCTGGAATTAATCGACATCGAAAAAAACACCAAAGTCTGGATCGGCCAGAAAGAGATTAAAAAGTACATCGAGCAGAGCAAATATAAGTGGTAGCTTTTGCACCATACATTTAGCATCTGAATGGAATGAACATGAAAACAGTAAAAAATGTTTTTCTGATTTTCATCGGGCTAGGGTTACTGGCCTGCGCTTCCTCTGTCCGTCAGGCCCAATATTTTGACGCTGTGGTGGCCGATCTGTCAAATGAAAATTACAAGATGGCCCTTAAAAAAATTGAGGAAGCCAAAAAACTTACCCTCTACCGCCGGCAGGATCGTTTACTCTATTACCTGGACCTGGGCATTACTTACTTTTATCAGCGCGATTACCAGCGCAGCAATCAATTCTTCGAAAAAGCCGACCAGGCCATGGAAGAGTTGTTTACCAAAAGTATTTCTCAGGCCGCCATGTCCTTTTTCCTCAACGATTTAACCATGGATTATTACGGCGAGGTTCATGAAAACATTTACGTTAATGTTTTTAAAGCCATCAATTATGTGATGCTCGATCAATTTGATGATGCCTTTGCCGAGATCAAACGCGTGGATATTAAACTGCGGGAACTGGAAGACAAATATCGGGACATGGTGGAAAAGTACAATCAGGCCGACACAACGGCCATCCAGTTTACCTACCAGTCGCCGCGCTTTTACAACGATGTGCTGGCCCA
>NZ_JBSMDE010000116.1:0-39721 GCF_056497305.1 Caldithrix sp.
AGATTTCTCCGCTCTGAAGTTCGCTTTCGCTCCGCACATCGGTCGAAATGACAATCATTGAGGCTTTGTGCCAAGCATCATTCCAGATCCCGAAACTCGGGGACAGGCCTGTCTGGACGGCTGTCCAGACGGTTGGAGCGCAGCGGAAATCCCGATTTTCTGGCACAGGCCATTCAACAATTAAACAATTCAACAAATCAACCTTTTTACTTCCTCACACAGCACAAAAATTTTCGCACGCTAAAGCATTAGAAGTTTTAAAGGAAGTATTCTAAAATCCAATTCTCGCAAAAAGAGGCTGAGCAACAACTCATTGCGGCAATGAAACAGAATCCGGTATTGAACAACACTCCTGCAAAAATTCATTTTGTACCTTATTGACTTTTAATTTAGATTGCCATCATTAAATTTATTTGAGGTAGGCTTATGCAACGATTCAAATGTGTTTTCATCCTCTTTGTGCTTCTGTTTTCCGTGGTAATGGGACAGAAGCCCTATGTGCTCATAATCTCATTTGACGGTTTTCGCTGGGACTATCTGAACCGTGGCATCACACCCAATCTGGAAACATTCGCCAGCCAGGGTGTTCGGGCGATTACCTTTGAACCGGCCTTTCCTTCCAAAACGTTCCCCAATCATTACACCATTGTAAGTGGCTTGTATCCGGAAAATCATGGATTGATCAATAACCGTTTCAGTGACCCTTTCACCGGGAAAAACTATCGTCTGGGAGACACCAGTGTTGTACGGGACGCTTACTGGTACAAAGGAGAAGCCCTCTGGGAAACGGCCAGGCGCCAGGGTGTTTTAAGCGCCAGTTTCTTCTGGCCCGGTTCCGAAGTGCATCTTTCTTACCGACACCCAACCTATTTTAAACACTATGATGGATCCATTCCTCCTCTGGAGCGCATCAATGGCATCATTCGCTGGCTACAACTTCCGGAAGAAAGGCGCCCCCATCTTTTGTTTTTGTACTTCAGCGATACGGATACCTATGGTCATCGCTTTGGGCCGCAGTCCGAGGAAGTCAATCAGGCCATAAGACGATTGGACCAATATTTTGGAGTTTTGCGCAGTAAACTGGATTCCATTGGCCTGGCACAGGAGATTAATATCATCATTCTTTCCGACCATGGCATGGCGCCCTTACGTCCGGATGGGCAGATTCTGTTGTACAATGTGCTACAATCCAGAACGGTTCGCGTAGATGGCTACGGCCCGCTGGTGCACATCTTTACCAATTCCAGAGAAGAGAAAGAAAAGGTTTTTAAACTTTTGAACAAAAATCGAAGCCATTTTACGGTTTACAAAAAAGAAGACATTCCCGATTATTTTCACTACCGGAACAGCCCTTTTATCGGTGATGTTGTGGCGCTTGCAGAGCCCGGCTACACCTTTGTACGCAGTGCGGAGGAGCTAGCCAAAATCCGCCGCCACCCGTCGCGGGGAGACCATGGATATGATAATCACACACTGGATATGCAGGGTATTTTTCTGGCTGGCGGCCCGGCCTTTAAAACAGGCTATGCCTGCGAAACATTACACAACGTAGACGTTTACCCTCTGGTTTGTAAAATTCTGGGCATTGTCCCAAACGGTAAAATTGACGGCAAGTTAGAACGTATTGAGTTTATTTTAAAGGGCCCTTGAGCCAGATTCTTGTTTGTCAAAGGGCAGAAAAAATTTAAAGAGAACATTACTCCTGGCCAGTAAATGGCAAGTGAATTTGCTCATTGATCATCCATTGTCAGCAATTCTTCCAGAATTTCAAAGGCATATCGTAAATGCGGAATCACAATGGTGCCGCCAATGATCAGTGCAATGTTCATGGCCTCGTACAATTCTTCTTTGCTTACCCCTTCCGAAACGCAACGATCCAGATGGTAGAAAATGCAATCATTGCAACGCAAGACCATGCTTCCCACCAGCCCCATCAATTCTTTGTATTTAACCGGAATAGCCCCTTGCAGATAGGCCTTGTTGTCCAGTGCAAAGAATTTTTTAAAATCATTGAATCCGCTGTTCAAAATCTTTTCATTCATATCCAGACGGTACTTCCGCGTTTTGACCACCTTACTCGATCTCATTTTGATCCTCCGTTTTTATTTTCTTTTTCCATATTCCAACTGCAAATAACAGAGCGTTTAAAAATCCTTTCAGACCAGTGGTTATGGCAATAGCCCACCAGATTCCACTTGTGCCCAGGCCCATTTTTACCGCCAGCCAGTAGGCCAGCGGGATGCGCGCTGCTGTGATGGGCACGCTGACCAACATGACCGGCAAAGTGTAGCCCGCCCCGCTAAATGCTCCTTCCATGATAACCTCAAGGCCAAGAAAAATTTCAAACAGGGCAATAATACGCAAATACTGCGTTCCGATCTTTTGCACCAGTGTGTCCTGGGTAAATACACTCATTAAAACATCAGGGAAAAAATAGTAAACGGCCGATACAACCAGCAAAATCAAAACACCATAGGCATTAACCAGCCAGGCTGCTCGGGCTGCCTGTTTGATGCGTCCGGCGCCCACATTTTGTCCTACCAACGTTGAGGCGGCCACAGAAAAGCCCACACAGGCAAACCAGGCAATCCCTTCAATACGATGCCCGATGCCAATGGCAGCAATGGCTTCCATGCCAAAGCGGGCAATAATGCGCGTTAAAACAACGTAAATGATGCTGAAAAAGAATCCGCCAAAAGCCACTGGAGCGCCTATGGCGATCAACTTTCTTATTAGTGCACGGTCAATCATTGGGCGCCGCTTAAAGGCCGGCAGGTAATGGCGACGTCTTAATAGCCACCACAATCCCCCCACCGAAGCCAATTCACTGATTATGGTAGCCAGAGCTGCCCCGCCAATCCCCATCTCGGGAAAAATCCACCAGCCAAAAATAAAAAAAGGGTCGGCAATGGCATTCAAGGTTAAGCCAAAGGCTAAAACGATCATCGGGGTTCTGGTGTCTCCCATTCCGCGGTAAACGGCTTCGAAGGCCGTAAACCAAAAAATAAAAACCATGCCGCTTAAAATAATAGTCATGTACTGACGGGCTAATTGCAAAACCTGCGCGTCAAAGCCCATCAGGGCATAGAGATGATCCTGAAAAAGATAGACTATGCTGCCTACCAGAAATACGGTCAGAGTGTTTAAAATCAGTCCCTGTCCGGCTGCAAAGCGGCCCTCTTCTGGTTTTTGCGCCCCGATATTCTGAGCAACCAGAGCAGCCATGCCATTGACACTGAGGGCGGTCAGAGAAAAAATTGCCCAAAGAATAAAGGCACAACCTCCAATGGCCGCCAGGGCGTCGGCTCCTAATTTCCCCACCCAATAGGCATCGATCAGCTGGAACAAGGTCTCCAGCACCGACGAAATCATGCCCGGCAGGGAAAGCCTAAAAATCGTGCCATGAATATTCCGGTAAATAATGGGTTGAAAGTTGTTTTGCATTGCGCCTTTTCTCAATTGCCCCGGGCTGAAATCTACAAAAAAATTGGCATTTTTTCAGTTTTAAGCTAAGGCAATAGAATCGCAAGCTTTAAAAACCACTGAGAGCTCAGAGAAATCACAAAGAGTGCAAAAATGTAATTTTAATTAAAAATCACGAATTAGAAATTATTTTTTAAGAAGGGGCCAGGATGTGAGAACAAGCAGGGCTCAACCTGACAGGTCTGTCCGTCTGTCCAGACAGACAGGCAATGAATGTTTTAGTTAAAATTAATTGCCCTCACCCCCCGCTCCCCTTCCCCCAGAATAAAAGTCTGGGAGAGGGGGGCTTATGGGTTATTTCCATACATATGTTTGAGATTTCCGATCATGTCTCATTCATGATCAATGTGAATTCGGTCTGTCAGCCCAATGCTCATTAAACCATTCAACAAATCAACAATTTTATTTCCTCACTCAGCACAAAAATTTTCGCACACTGATCCATACATCTTTTGAGGGAAATATTCTAAAAAATATAGGCGAACTCCTCCCAGAACAGATATTATCCAAGTATTTTGATTAACCGTATTAATTTTTCTAAAATTTATTTATTGGACTATAAACTCTTTCCTTCTTAAATGAAATTGTTTTTTTGAAGTATATGCGATTTTGTATATATTTATATTTGTCTCCATTCGTTTTCAGCCATTTGTTTGTACTGGAAGAAAAGGATAATGATAGTAATTCGTTTATGGATACATAATTATTGTATAGTTCATACGAATTGCCGTTCGAATCCACGACACGCACATCCCAATATCCAGGAGAAACCCTCCAGTAAGCTGATTCTCCTGGATATAATGTGCCAGCTAGAGCATCGCTTCCCCAATATTGGTCAGAAGATGGAGAAATATATACAGATTTGACATAAATGGACGCGTTATTGGTTAGTTTTATTGCACCAGCATCTGCATTGACATTAAAATTTGTAGTCTCATTAGGTTTTACGTTTGTTTGATCGCTAAAATAAAATTTAAAAAGTCCTTCACCGGAAATGCTGACTGATTTTTCTTCCGTTTCAAAAATAGAGTTTGTTAATTCCCACGATTTATTTATCCTGCTATTCGCCCCAACTTCATATGTATTTCCATCAATATTAAGGCTTAATGATGAATTAGTATTGTTATTTACATTCAATTCACCTTCTTCAGTACATCCAATTAACGTGCTTAAAATAAAGATAAAAAGCGATAATAAAATTTTCGATTTCATAAGTATACTCCTTTCTAACACTTAGATTTTACCACAAAATTACCTATATTTATTTAAGTTAATATTAAATTATTTATAATTAGCTAGCCTTCCAGAGAAGTTGTAAGTATACACAACAAATTTACTCAATAGATGACATACTAGATATTACAATCACGCCTCCAGCCTTGTAAGGAATTCTCAAGCCAATTAATAGAAAATCCTGAGTATAGGTTTTAAATTTCAAAATGGGTATTGCATCAAACATTGAAGTTTTAAATATTTTTTTGCTAATAAATAAAGTATGATTAATTTTGTTCATAAAATTATTATCTTTATAATTGATGTTTTAAATATAAAATTGAATTCCTTTTTCATACTGAGCAAATTGATTAATTATAATTTAAGCAGCGTTTACACTAACAATGCATCCATCCTGATAAGTCACCCAGTACTCATATATTTTCCCATTGACCTTCCATTTAAATTTTCCTATTCCTGTCCCCGAGCCAATATATTCAGGCATTTCAAATTTAATACCATATTGAGTAAATGTCTTGCAACTGGTTATTTTAATTTCTTTTGAATATTCTGGATTTGCACTATTTTTATCACAATATGTTGAAGCCACAAAAAAATAATTATAGATGTCACAAAAATTAAAATTTTTGTGACATCTTTCTTTAACATTTTATCCTCCTACTATTTTTTATATGGCTTTCCTTTTTCAGGTACAATAATTGTGATATCTTTATTTTGATTCCAAGTCGACCAAGTGCCAAAATTTCCTGTAAGTAAAATTGAATATTCACCGGTCCCTTTAACTTCTTGAGATTCAACCTGTTTTACTCCAACTGTAAAAGAACCAATAATATTGCTGTTTTGAGTTAATGTTACTAATACTATTTCTGAGCTATTATTTTCTACTGTAACGGAATGTGACTGTTCACTACATCCCCAAAAAACAGAAATAAAGAAAATGAAAAATATTTTTAATGTGAATGATTTAGTTAATGTTTCCATGTTTACCTCCTTCTTTTTATAAACCATTTTTTATCTTTTTTTGAGCCATTATTTTTAATTACATAAATTATGCCATTTGTTGTTGGCCCAACTTCTATTACTCCATAAACTTTTTTAGTCTTAATATCAGTTAATTTTACTTCGCTTATATGACGATACCATTTTATCGATATCATTTATTATTTAGTAATTATATCAGTTGTAAAACCAACAGAAATATCTTCTGATGTTTCATTATTAATTGTAACTTTATTAGGATATCTTTTGTAATGACTAATGTAATCCATAACATAGCCATAATTCTTGTTATAATATTTGCTTTGACTATATCTGTATTGAAAATCATAGGTTATTTCATCAATAACAGAACAAGATGTTATTAAAATTAATATTAAATAGTAAGTCAATGAATTTGATGAATAAGTTAACATAATATTTTCCTTTATCCTTTGCATTCCCAAGTTCAAGAATAAAAAAATTTATTGTTTTATTTCTTTACATTCTCCATTTCTACAAACATAAAAAGTAACCGAAACTCAACTAACATTTACAGCTCCTGAATTTTTGAACAAAAAGTCCATTTCCAGCTGAACCGAAACATCCCCTTTAACCAAGAGACATTTAAATAAAACACATTCAAAATGTAAACCACCTCTTAATCTTTAGAGTTTACTGATATTACCCTTTGATTTTAATTATCCAAACTTGTTTAGGCTTTAAGGTAATGCCTACTTCAGATAAAATAATTTTTAATGGTTCATCATAACCCACATGATAAATTATTAGTACTCTTTCATCTGGGGATAGATAAACTACATCCACACCTGGTTTGTCATCGATATCTCCAACTATTCCATTGTATGAATCATAGGCAAAACCGTCCATGCTTGAAATAATTTTAATTGCAGCGCATATCCTTCCATTTACATCTCTTCTTGCAACAAATTCGTCTTTTGATAACTTAGGTTTTCCTACGAGATACATTCGTCTTTCTATTGTGCTTTTATTTATAGTAGATGTGTCTTTTGAATATTGCTTTATTTTTTCAATTGATTCAGAAGCATATTGCCTTTTAAAAGGATCTGGATCATTAATATATTTTTCTAATAATTTAATATCGTTGAAATAACCAAAATTTCCAATTATTCGTAAAGCTTCACGTTGAAAGATATAAAAATCAGAAAATATCATTTTTTTTACAACATCATGAGCTATTGGATCTCTTTTTTTTGATAGTAATTCCGCGGCTTGTAAAGCTAAAGCATTATTTTTATTTTTTAATAAAGCTTGTAATTTATTATAAATTTTTTCATCTTCAAGATATATATATAATTTTTTTAAAATATTTTTTTTCCGAATTAAACTATATTGGTCGTCTTTAAGTTTTTTTAAATAAAAATTTTTTATTTTTTCGTTTTTAATATTTTCTATTAAATTTAAAATTTTTTTAAATGAATCATCATAAGGTGTTTCTAGGGCATAAAGAAAAAGATCAAGAAATTTTTCAGGTTCAATTTTTTCTAAATATTTAATAGCAATGTTCCTCACTCTAAAATCTTTATTATATAGGAATTCGACCAGCTTTGTATAGTCTTTCTTTAAATAAGTTTCCTCAACTTCGTCTGGCATTGTAAAACAAGATATTAATAACAATATGAATATCAATAAAATTTTAACTTTATTTCTCATAATCTTAACTTCTAAGGCAGCATAGCCGAAACCGAAAGTGCTAGAAACTTTTTTAATCACAATTATTTTTCTCGCAGATTTTGCAGATATTCGCAGATAAAATTTAATCCAACTCTTCAACACGGCCCTCCAAAAGCAGCATTAAAAATTTAGCACGCTAAGTCGCTAGATCTTTTGAATGAAGTATTCTAAGGCAGCAGAGCCGCAACCAAAAAACTTCTTTAAAAAATGACAGGCCGGTGCCCCGGAACCCTTTAACTCTTACACTCATATACTCTTGACTTTACTTCTCCAACAGCAGAAGTTATTTCACAAATTAGCCCTCACTCCCTCGGGCCCCCTCTCCCAGAATACAAATCTGGGAGAGGGGGAAGACTTGTGTGTGAAATTTTAACATGTATTGGGGATTTCTTACACGTGCCCCATTTACGGCCAATGGTCGGCCCGATGCTTATTCAACCATTCAACCAATCAACAATTCAACGGTTTTGTTCCCTCACACAGCACAAAAATTTTCTCACGCTAAAGTGTTAGATCTTTTAAGGGAAGTATTCTAAAATACATTTTCTAATTTAAAATCTGTGATATCTAAAAAAACTTTGCCATCACTTTTATTAAATAAGAATGCAATTCTTGACCAATCAGGTGAAAAACAAGATTGAAAAAATCTTCTTGAAGATTTATATAATTTTTTAATTTTTCCACTTTCCAAATCACAAAGATAATTTTGAAGTTTTACAAAACGCCCATCAGGTGATACTTCCATAGCATAAGCCAACTTCCACACACTTGGAGCCCCTTCAATAACATACCCCGCCTTACCAAAATCAGTCGAATATTTGTTTTTTGCTAAATTAAAAGTTCTGTTATAACTAAGTTTTGGATTGGTGAAATTTACTAATATATTTACAACATTCGCATAATCTTCAACTTTAATGTTTGCATTGTAGTTAATTTTATATATTTTGTTTAGGGAAAATATATATCCTTGCGATTTTACTTCTATCATATCTACTTTACCACCTGACAATATATTTATTAACACACTCTTTAGTACTTTTTTGCCTATCGTAGATAACCGTTGTTCTTCTAATGGTAATTCGCCATAGTATAGTGAATTTAATTTTTCAATGATTAAATTTTTTTCTAATTCATTTATATTTTTTATTTTTCCATTTTTAATATCAATTACCCTAATATTTATTTGATCATCCTTTTTGACACTAGGCTCAAAAGTAACTATAGTATTGTCTTCAAACCATTTGATTGCGTATATTTTCTCAATCAAATCATTTTTACTTAGTTCAGGAATTGGTGTTCTAATTTGATTGTTTTCATAATTGTAATTAGGGAACAAATCTTCTTTGACATAGATACCACTTCCCTTAAAAGTTGCGCATGAAATATTTAAAATAATAACCAATGTTAGCAAAATAATAGTTCTCAACTTCATGGTTTTTAAACCTCCTAATTTTATGTTATATAATTTTTACAAAATTTTTAACATTTTTTTAAAGTTAACTCGTTATTAGTTAAACAAACAAAAAAGGCTGATGCCGTTTGATATTCAACTTACTTTAGTTTATGACTTCCAATATTTCATTTAAACTTTTCTTCTTCCTTGCAGGTACTAACTCTTATCTCCAAATTGCTTAATAATTCTGACTTTAATAAATGATAAATTAATTATGTCATTACCGATTGATTCCGGCTTTAATAGCATATTTACCGAAAGGTCGGCCGTATCTTGTTGTTCCGTTGGGCTTGTTTTGTGGGAACAATAAATCAAAAAACTAAGGGTTACAAGCCCCATTATTTAAAAGTAACATACTCATTTTAAACCTCCTCCAAATGAAACGCTTGCTTAATATATTATCAATTTTAATGCCAAAAATTTTTACCTGTTGAATTTATTGTGTTTACAGAAATAACCGTTTGCCATGGTAACTTTTTTTGTTTCACTGTTGCAATGTTTTAGTGCTATGGATGTTGCAACCCTGAAACACAATTTGGGTGTCTGAAACGCTCTTTTTGATGGGAAAAATCATATTCACCCTCGACAGCAGCATGATTAATATGTTGCATTTGTGCAAGAGGCAATAAAAACGCAAAGGAACAGTATCTTAATCATTCGAAAAATTCCTTGAGCGCTTGGCGAACTCGTTATGCCTTACTTTCTACCGAAAAAATCGCAATGTTTTTAAAAACGTGACACGTAACCCATAACAAGTTAAAATGGTAAATGGTAAAAACTTTTACGAAAACCCAGGTCAGCAGCACCCCAAGCAAAAAACATTACCGCAGGAATTTAACAACCACTGAGAGCTCAGAGAAATCACAAAGAGTGCCCGTCTGGCCACCTGCTGGAGCCAAGCGGAAATACTGATCTTCGGGAACAGACCCGTCTGGCTGGCGCAGCCGGACAGGCCCGTCTGGCCACCGGACAGGCCCGCCAGTCTGGCAAGGCGCAGCCTGACAGGTCTGGCCAACCGGACAGGCAAAGCATTCACAAAGAGCGCAACGATTTCAAATAGAAAATTGCAAACTATCTTAACATATCTGAGTAAAACTCAGCAAAGCTGCACTATTGGCTCCCCCTTCCCTTCTTTTAATAAAGGAAAGGGGGCGTGGGGCTAGGATTTTCAGCACAAAAATTTTCGCATCTCGCTATGGCGGGACAGATCTTTTGAAGGAAATATGTTAAGTGACACAGCATGGATCAATACCTTAACGGGTTCCCACCTCAAAAACCATTTTCCTATTTCAATTTGTTTCATCATTCATCCGGCTATATTTTGACTTGTGCCATAACTATTATGTTGTAATTTTTATTAAATTCTTTAAAGACATCTTATTCCAGGAATAAAAAATGAACAAATTTAAATGGCTCTGTTTTCTGGCGCTGATCACTCATCCCCTCTTTGCTCAAAGCAGTAATTTCTTTTACCAGTATCGCGGCCAGCGCATCGAGCTGTTTCCTTTACAGGATCAGCTTTCTGTGGAATTCAAATCTGTAGACAGTCGTCAGCAGATGAAAGCAGTGTTGCAAAAGTATCTGGTTGATTTTGAAATCGGCAATCCGCTCTGGACGCAAAACATGCCATTGGTTAAGTTACGGCAGCCCCTGACCCGTCAACAGTTACTGGAAGTGATCGACCATTTAAACCAGGATAGCCAGATCATTCTGGCTACGCCGATATTCAGAAGGGCCGACAGCCGGGTCAGGCAAACCGTTAACCGCACGTTTTTCGTCCGCTTTTATGAAGATGTTTCCTTGCAGACCATTCGAGCCATTAACACAAACAGCGGAGCAGAAATCGTAAAATCTTTTCCGCAAAACACCTATTTGTTGCAAATGGAGGCCAATAGAAAATGGAATGGCCTGCAGGCGGCCAACTATTACACGGAACTACCCGAAGTGCGCTACGCCCAGCCCAATTTTATTTACATGAACTGGGAAACCTTAAACTTCGACGTTAACGATCCACTGTGGCCGGAGCAGTGGGCGCACAAAAACACGGGCCAATCCGTTGTTACGGCTACCAAGGACAACACCCTGCCAGACCACGTCAATGGCTACCCGGATGCCGATATCGATGTGGATCTGGCCTGGGACGTGTTGCAAAATCACGGTATCAGTGCAGGCGGCAGCGCCGAAATTGTGATTGGCATGCTGGATAGCGGAGTAGATTTGGATCATCCGGACCTGGATGACAACCTGTACAGTCAGGGAGTCGATTACACGCCGGACAATGGCAGTGACGCAAATGATGTACAGGGCCATGGAACCAGCACGGCCGGTATTGTAGCCGCTGAAGGGAACAATGGCCTTGGAGTGGCCGGCATTGCCTTTAATTCAAAAATATTGCCCTTAAAGGTATTTACCCTTTACGGCAGCGCTGACGACGCCGGCTACGCCGAGGCAATGGACTATGCCTGGCAGCACGGTGCCGATGTCATCAGCAACAGCTGGAGCGGCTCCTCCCCCAGCCAGGCCCTGGATGACGCCATTCACCGCGCTAAAACCCAGGGACGCAATGGTAAGGGTTGCGTGGTGGTTTTCTCCAGCGGCAACGGAGGAAGCGGAAATGTCAGTTATCCGGCCAATCTTACGGATGTGTTAGCCGTTGGCGCTTCCAATATGTTTGATGAAAAGAAAAATCCGGGCAGTCAGGACTACCAGCGCAGTTGGGGCGGAAATTACGGAGAAGCCCTGGATCTGGTAGCGCCTACCATCGTGTATACCACAGACATTGTGGGGACAGCAGGTTATGTAGATGGCGATTACATGGATCATTTTGGCGGAACCTCGGCCGCCTGTCCCCATGTTTCTGGGGTAGCCGCCCTGGTGCTGGCAGCCGACAGCAATTTAACTGCCAGTGAAGTCGAACATATTCTGGAACAAACGGCTGATAAAATCGATCTTTACCCCTTTGATGAAAATGGCTGGAACGTGCATGTGGGCTTTGGCCGCGTAAACGCTTACAAAGCCGTTAAAATGGCTTTTAACGAGAATGGCGACGTCCCACTCATTGCGCACACCATGTTACAACCAACTTCTTCGGTTGAGCCGCGTACGGTCAGCGCCATTATTACCGACAATGACGGCATTGCCGGCGATCAAAATCAGCCGGCCCTGTTCTACCGCACCATTTTCCAGGGCGACACCAGCTCCTGGGAAAAAGTGCTTGACCAGGACGGCCCCACAGGCAATCAATACGATTTTACCATTCCGGCACAAAGCTGGGGCACTCTGGTAGAATATTACATCTCGGCGCAGGACAATTCTCCTGACCTGCTGGAAAACACCTTTCCATTTAAAGGCGATGCGCTCAGCCGCCCGCCTAAATTTCTAAAATACTATGTGGGCGATTTTTCAACACAGATTTACAACAGCAGCGATGTGCCCGTAACCATCAATAATGACAACCAATTTTTTACTTCAACACTAAACATTGCCGACGATCGCTCCATTGTTGATGTGAATTTGAATTTAACGGTGAGCGGTTTTATTAATGACCTGTCACTGGCTCTGGAATCGCCTGCCGGCCCGGCCACAGGTCCGGCCACACACAACGGCGACGCCCAATCTGAGTATCAGAACACCACACTCGATGACGAAGCTTCTACGGCTCTCTACCAGGGCGTAAGTCCTTACAGCGGCACGTTTAAACCGGACAATGCTTTCTTTTATTTTGACGGTTTGAACGCTAAGGGAACCTGGACGCTCAAAGCTTTTGATGACACCTATTACAACAATAATTCGACCATTGAAAGCTGGAGCCTGGAAATTACCTATTTAAACCCCATCAATCCACCAGTGGTAAGCGACATCCCGAATCAAACCATTGCCGAAGGCGAATCCTTTACACAATTTGATCTGGATGATTACGTAACCGACGCAGACAACAGCGATGACCAGATTACCTGGACCTATTCCGGAAATACCGATCTGCTGGTCAGCATCGATCCCAACACACACGTGGCAACCGTACAACCCCCGGACGAAAACTGGAACGGCAGCGAAACCATTACTTTCACAGCTACCGACCCCTCGTTGCTGTCGGATTCGGATTCCGCCACCTTTACCGTAACTGCAGTGAATGACCCGCCCGTGGTCAGTGATATTCCCGATCAGACCATCGATGAAGGACAGACCTTTGCCTCTTTTGATCTGGATGATTACGTAAATGACGTGGATAATCCAGATTCGGAATTGACCTGGACTTACAGTGGCAATGTGGAACTATCCGTTCAGATCGATCCGTCCACCCATGTGGCCACCGTTTCCACGCCCGACACTAACTGGAACGGTAGTGAAAGCATCACCTTTACGGCCACCGATCCCGGAGGACTTGCCGATAGCGATCCTGCGCTTTTTACCGTAAATCCGGTGAATGATCCCCCGCTGGTCAGCGACATCCCGGATCAGACCATTGACGAAGGGCAGAGTTTTACTTCGTTTGATCTGGATGATTACGTCTCGGATGTGGATAATACCGATTCCGAACTGAGCTGGACCTACAGCGGCAATGTGGAATTATTGGTTGAAATAGATCCCGCAACCCATGTTTGTACAATTACGCCCCCGGACAGCGAATGGAATGGCTCTGAAAATATTACTTTTACCGCCACGGATCCTGACGGTCTGTCCGATAGTGATCCGGCTACCTTTACTGTTAATGCGATTAACGATCCGCCGCTGGTTTCGGACATTCCCGACCAGACCATCGATGAAGGGCAGAGTTTTACGCCCATCCATTTAGACGATTACGTCAGCGATCCGGACAACGCGGACAATGAAGTCAGCTGGACCTATTCCGGCAACAAAGAGCTGATCGTCACCATCGACGCCAACCGCGTGGCCACGGTCAACGCGCCCGATTCCAACTGGAACGGCAGTGAAACCATCACCTTTACGGCTACCGATCCAGGCAACCTGTCCGATCAGGATTCAGCAACCTTTACCGTTAATCCGGTGAATGATCCGCCAAAAATCACCTCCACGCCGGACACCATCGCCATTCAGGACCAATTGTACCAGTACCAGGTCATGGCCCAGGACCCCGATTCCAATGAAACGTTAACCTACAGCCTGCTCTCCGCTCCGGCCTTCCTGAGCATTAACGCGCAAACAGGCTTAATCAGCGGCACGCCAGGCAACAGCGACGTGGGCCAGCATGCGGTTTCTGTGCAGGTCAAAGACAGCCAGAACGCCACGGATCAACAGGATTACACTCTGACCGTTAAAGACCAGAACGATCCGCCGCTGGTTTCGGACATTCCCGACCAGACCATCGACGAGGGACAGAGTTTTACGCCCATCCATTTAGACGATTACGTCAGCGATCCGGACAACGCGGACAATGAAATCAGCTGGACCTATTCCGGCAACAAAGAGCTGATTGTCACCATCGACGCCAACCGCGTGGCCACGGTCAGCGCGCCCGATTCCAACTGGAACGGCAGCGAAACCATCACCTTTAAAGCCAGCGATCCAGGCAACCTTTCTGATCAGGATTCAGCAGTCTTTACGGTCAATCCCGTAAACGACGCTCCGCAACTGTCCGATAGCCTGCCACTTCTGAAATTTAAGGAAGACGACAGCCTCTTTGTGCCGTTTACTTTCTGGTTTGCCTATGTTCAGGATGTCGATACGCCGGACAGCCTTTTAAGCTACCGCCTGAAATCGGGTCCGCACATCATGAGCCGTCAAAAAGAGGGTGGAACTCTACTTCTGGCTCCGGAAAACTGGTCTGGAACGGATTCATTAAGGCTTCTGGTTAGTGATGGGGTTAATAGCGATTCCGGCACAGTCTTTGTTGAAGTTCAGGCTGTGAATGATGCGCCGCAGATCGTAAATTTCCCGGACACACTGCAATTTATTAAAAGCGATTCCCTCATCCTTAATCTGCTTCCCTTTGCCCGCGATGCAGAGACGCCGCCAGAGCGTTTAAGATGGCATTTTGCTCTGTCAGACTCACAGATTAGTCTGGACTATTCTTTTACAGAGCAAACCTTAAAGCTGTGGAGCGATCATTTTAGCGGGTCACTTGATCTGTTTGTGCGCTTAAGCGATGACAGCGGCGCTTTTGCTCTGGACACAGCGCGGGTTGTGGTAAAAGATACGGTAACAGGTATTGAGTCCGAAGGCTCATTGCCCTTAACCTACTGCCTTTTTCCAAATTTTCCCAATCCCTTTAATCCATCGACCACGCTCCGTTTTCAATTAGCCCGAGCGGCATTGGTTCGGATTGAATTCTTTGACGTGCGCGGGAGAAAAGTCTTTAGAACCCTGCAGAAACACTGGCCGGCCGGAGAGCACACCCTCAAACTCACACTGACTCCCCTGCCTTCGGGAATCTACTTTTACCGTCTGGTGGCTTTGCGCAATCAGCAGATTGTTTACAGCAAGATCAGGAAAATGGTGTTATTGAAATAGTCGGCGTCCCTTTTGGGCTTGGAATATTTGCTTTAAAAGACTACTGCTTTTCTTTGTGAAAATTTACGTGCTGTTTCAGGGAAGCGACAGGTTGAAGAATTGGTTCATTTTTTCCTGCGGAGTAATGGTAATCACCCTGGCCTCAATTTCCGCAAAGCGGGCGAGGGGGAAATGGAAAGTTGTTCTCAATACCGGTGAAGCGCCGTTACTATTAAATTGTTAGCTCTCCACTCTTACAACTTTCCCATGAAGTGTAAAACTTTTCTTCCCCAAATGAATCAGGGTCAGAATGACAGGCGGCACGAAGCTTCTTTAATTGTCATTTTGGCCGGCATCCCAACTACGTCGGGACAGAGCGGAGAAATCGTTTTTCGCCCTGACACAGGTCTCGAGCTGAAGCTCGAGTTACGTTGCGTTTGCCTGAATTCCAGTGGAAGGGATTCTTCGCCCCAGATAAATCGGGGACTCAGAATGACATTTTGGCACGGGCCCACATCGCCTGGCCACAACTTGCCTTTTCACAAAGAATAATTCGTAATTTTCAATTTTTAATTAAAATGAAACGCCGAACGCCAATTAAACTTTGGGTTAGATTCATTGATGCCCTTAAACGGGCTTTTTCTCTTAACGGTCGGGTTGGCAGAGTTCCATCAGGACGCGGCCTGTGGATTTGGGATGGAGAAAAGCGATCTTTGTTTGATGCGCCCCGTTGCGGGGTTGTTCGTCAATGAGCTGAATGTCCTTCTTTTTAAGCCAGTCCAGCGTTTGATTCAGATCGTTTGTTTGCAGGGCGATATGGTGCAGGCCTTCTCCCTTTTTTTGTAAGAATCTGGCGATGGGGCTCTCTTCATCCAGCGGCTCCAGAAGCTCCAGACGAACCTCGCCCACCTGGAACATGGCTACCCGCACCTTTTGATCCTCTACAGTCTCCATGCCCAGAAATTCCAATCCAAGTACGTCGCGGTACAGAGGCAACTGTTCTTGCAGAGAACGAACAGCAATTCCGATGTGGTCTACCTTTTCAATCATTTTTCATGAATCTCCTTTAAAACTTCCGCCACTTTCTGGTTTACCAGCTGGTACGGAGTGGCTTGTTTAGCGCTTAATTTTTTTAGCCATTCCTGCAAATGATTTTGCGTGTTTAAAAATTGGTGAACATGGGCTTCGATTTTGGAAGTTAGAATATGTTTTAATTCCAGTTCCAGTCTTCTCAGACGCCGTTCTTTCAACTGACCCTTTTGTTCCATCTTTTGCAATTCCTGTTCCATCCCCGTCACCAGTTCTTCCAGGCCAATGTTTTGTGTGGCCGAAGTTAAAAAGATGGGGTTCATCTCTTCCGCGTGGTCTTCAGATTTCAGATGCAGTACATATTCCACTTCGGCTTTAACGCGTTTTGCTTCATCTTTGTCGCATTTATTAATCACAAAGATATCGCCAATCTCCATTACGCCCGCTTTAAGAGCCTGGATTTCGTCTCCCAGACCAGGCACCAGCACCAGCAGAACCAGATCGACAATGTTCATGATGTCAATTTCGGTCTGTCCTACGCCAATGGTTTCAATAAAGATTAAATCGTACCCGGCTGCGTCCAACACCTTGATGGCGTCGGCCGTGGCCCCGGCAATGCCTCCCAGGTGCCCACGCGAGGCCATGGAGCGAATAAAAACCCGGGGGTTGGTAGCGTGTTTTTGCATGCGCACCCGGTCGCCTAAAATGGCCCCACCTGTAAAGGGCGAGCTGGGATCAATGGCCAGCACCGCTACCTTCTTGCCCTTTTGCGTTTCCAGTTCGATGATGCGATCCAACAGACTGCTTTTACCAGAGCCTGGCGGGCCCGTAATACCGATGATTTTGGCCTGCCCTGTGTGTTTAAATAATTTGTCGATTAGCTCCTCTTTTTGCTGGCCTTCGTTTTCAATCTTGCTAATAGCCCGGGCAATGGCCCTGATTTGACCACTGGCAACGCGTTCTACCAATTCGCTCATCGCTTTACAACCTTTTCCTTTTTACGCTCAATAAAATCGATTACTTTTTGAATGGGAGTTCCTGGGGTAAAAACGGCCTCGATTCCCTGTTTCTTTAAATAGGGGATATCCTCCTCTGGGATGACGCCGCCGCCAAAGACAATCACCTCATTGGCTCCCTCTTCTTTCAATAGTCGAACCACTTCCGGAAACAATTCGTTGTGCGCGCCGGAAAGCAAACTTAAACCGACAAAATCCACGTCTTCCTGAACCGCTGTTCTGGCAATAGCTTCAGGCGTTTGTCTGATGCCGGTGTAGATGACCTCGTAACCGGCGTCTTTCAGGGCCCGGGCCACGTACTTGGCCCCCCGATCGTGTCCGTCCAGACCCGGTTTGGCAATCAAAATTCTTATTTTCCTGGACATCGCTCCTTTCCTCTGCTTTTTGCCCCTTCGGTTTTCAACTCTTGATTGGTTTTTTCTTCAGCACTTTTCACAAATCTTACCCAATGAAATGACCTGCCCAGCGCGAGTCTTTTCTCAAACACGGGGTCACTCTTTTACAATACAATCGATTCCTGGTATTCGCCGAACACCTCTCTCAGCACGTTGCAAATTTCGCCCAATGTGGCGTACGTTTTGGCTGCTTCCAAAATTAAAGGCATCAGATTAACCTTCTCATCGCTGGCGCCCTCTCTTAAAGCCTTTAAGGCGCGCTGCACAGCATCATTGTCTCTTGAGGCTCGCAATCGGGCCAGGCGCTCGGCCTGAATTTCTCTCAACTGTGGATCTACACGCAAAATCTCTTTGGGCGCCTCTTCGTCCATGGCAAATTTGTTAACTCCGACAACAACCCGCTCGCCACGCTCCACTTCCTGCTGGTAACGGTAAGCTGCATCCTGAATCTCTTTTTGTACAAATCCTTTTTCGATGGCAGCAACCATGCCGCCCATTTCATCGATCTTTTTCAGATATTTCCAGACCTCTTGCTCAATGTTGTCTGTTAAAGATTCAATAAAATAGGAACCGGCCAGAGGGTCCACCGTATTGGTTACGCCCGATTCATAAGCCACAATCTGCTGCGTGCGTAGAGCAATACGCACGGAGTCTTCGGTGGGCAGACCCAGCGCCTCATCCCGCGAATTGGTGTGTAAACTTTGCGTGCCGCCTAAAACCGCCGACAGGGTTTGAATGGTGACGCGTACAATGTTGTTGTCCGGTTGTTGAGCGGTTAGCGTGCTGCCGCCGGTTTGTGTGTGAAAGCGCAACATCATCGATCTGGGATTCCTGGCTCCAAAGCGTTCTTTCATGATCTTAGCCCAGATGCGACGTGCGGCCCGAAATTTTGCCACTTCCTCGAACAGATCGTTGTGGGCATTAAAGAAGAACGATAGCCGCCCGGCAAACTGGTCGATGTCTAGTCCGGCCTGCACCGCAGCCTGAACGTACTCGATTCCGTCGGCCAGCGTAAAGGCAACCTCCTGCACCGCAGTTGATCCGGCCTCGCGAATATGGTAGCCGGAAATACTGATGGTGTTCCATTTTGGTACTTCACTGGAGCAGTACTCAAAAATATTGGTAATCAGGCGCAGCGATGGTTTGGGAGGAAAGATGTAAGTGCCGCGGGCAATGTATTCTTTTAAAATATCATTTTGAATGGTACCTCTCAGTTGGTCTCTGGCCACCCCCTGTTTTTCTGCTACCGCAATGTAAAAAGCCAGTAACACGGCTGCCGGAGCATTGATTGTCATGGAAGTGGACACCTTGTCCAGAGGGATGCCATCTAACAGCATTTCCATATCCTGCAAGCTATCAATGGCCACGCCGACCTTGCCCACCTCGCCGAGGCTCCTTGGATCATCGGAATCATAGCCGATCTGTGTGGGGAGATCAAACGCTACGCTAAGGCCGGTTTGTCCCTGCTCCAGCAGATATTTGTAACGCCGGTTCGATTCTTCAGCCGTGCCAAAACCGGCATATTGTCGCATGGTCCAGAAACGACCGCGGTACATGGTCGGTTGAACCCCGCGCGTAAAGGGATATTCTCCGGGAAATCCCACGCGATCTAAATACTCCTCTTCACTCACGGGCCGTGGCAGATAGAGGCGTTCCACCGGTAACCATGAGCCCGTTGTAAAGGCCTCTTTTTGCTCAGGAAAACGCTGCACAACTTTTTTTAGAGTGGTTTGTTCCCACTTCTGTTTGCGCGCTTCGATTTTTTTGTAGGTTTTCATGGCACACATCGCTCCTCACCACACCTTCTTTAGAAATCCGTAATCTAACAAATATTTTACACATTTAAAAATATTGCTGAGTAGATGGTAATCACTCAATATCCCGATTAAATGCTTTTGGTGGACGATTTTTTCTTTTTCGGTAATCGCCGGTCTGAGGGCAGCGGATTGGGGGGCTGCATGAGTCTAAGGCAGCAAAGCCGAAACCTTTAAAAAACCGCAGAGAGCACCCGTTTGTCCGCCGGACAGGCCAGTCTGGCAGCACCAGCCTGACAGGCAAAGAATTAATTTTAATTAAAAATTACGAATTAAAAATTATTTTGAGACAGGGCAAGTTGGATCCAGGCGGTGAAGGCCTGTGCTGGCATGTCATTCTGAGTCCCCGATTTATCGGGGGCGAAGAATCCCCTCCACTGGAACACACGCAAACGCAACGTAACTCGAGCTTCAGCTCGAGACGTTTGTAAGTATAAAGAAAGATTTCTCCGCTCTGCCCTTCGCTTTCGCTCCGCGTATCGGTCGAAATGACAACCCGTGAGGCTTCGTGCTGAGCGTCATTCCAAATCCCTATTCTTGGGGATGGGCCCGTCTGGCAGGCGCAGCCGGTTGAAGCGAAGCGGAAATCCCGATTTTCGGGGACAGGCCCGTCTGGCAGGCGCAGCCTGTTGTAATGAAACGGAAATCCCGATCCTCGGGGACAGGCAATGAATGTTTTAAATTAAAAATTAATTGCCCTCACCCCTTCGATCCCTCTCTCCCAGAATAAAAATCTGGGAGAGAGGGAAGGCTTGGGGGTGAAATTTTCTCACCTGTATTGAGATTTTTTCTTATTAGCCAATTCAATTCTAATGAAAATTCGTTCTGCTGAGTTTAACCTTACTATTCATTTGGCCCGCGGTAGAGGGAAAGGAAAATAAAAGTTTTCAGCCTAAGGCAGATTAAATATTTTGTAATCTCGTAGCACGACTCTCCAGAGTCGCATTGGCTCGATAGAGCCCCAAAAAAAATGATTAAAAACGAAATCGATTTTCTTTAATACACAGATTCTAAGGCAGCAAAGCCCAAACCTTTATTCTACCATAGAGAGAACCCGTCTGGCCGCCGGACAGGCCATTCAACAATTCAACTGTTTTGCTTCCTCACACAGAACAAAAATTTTGGCATCCCGCCGTGGTGGGATTATAAGTTTTGAGGGAAGTATTCTAAAGCTGACGGCTACCGAAAGCCGGCTTAGGGGGCAAACAACAAGAGCAGACAAGAGATTAATTAACTTCTACCCTTGCTCTAATTTACGAATCAGCCCCATTTCTAAAGCCAGCATGAGCAGAGCCAGGCTCAAAAAGAAAGGCCACAGTTCCTTACCCAACCGGGCTTTTTGCAGGGCCCGAGGACTAAAATCCTTGTCAGAAAAAGTTATCAGATCATTGCGGATTTGTTCTAATTTTAAAAAGGGTTCCTGCCATTCGCGGGCATCCAGATTAATGGCAATCGTTTTTAATACCTTACCTTCACTGACCATTTTGTAGTGGCCAGGCTCATTAAATCCGCGAAACGAAAACGACAACCCAAGATCGGTTTGCTGCGGGATGATGTTAACGCCCTGATCATCCGGTTTAATTAATTGGAAATCGGCTTTCAGAGCGATTTGCGGTAGCGTAATTGTCAGCGGAGAACCAATTTGGGCCTGCGCATTTTCTTCTACGGTGTACGTAGCCAGTGCAAAAAGCTGGTGCAAAAAAGGAATGAAGAAACCTCTGAACGGGAAATCTCCCCATTGACGTGAAAGTCCGGCGCTGAACAGAAAAATCTGACCTTTTGTCAGGCCTTTCAAAATTTGTAAAAATGGATCTGTAGTTGAAAATTCGAAAAACGTTGGCCCTATCCTGCGCAGTTTGAAATACTGATAAAAATGGGGCCAATCCACCTTTTTTGCTCTGGGCTGTAACACAGCCTGCAGAAACGGTTCCCCCTGCACGGTCTGTTTGATAGTGAAAAATTGGTCCGCTGTCTGACGTCTGATCAGTTCAATGAACGGTTTTTTGCGTACCAAACGATTCAGAATCTGGTTGTAATCCGTTAATGTGGCCGCTGATGCGGGCAAGATGACGATATTTTTGCCCAGCGCCAGAAATTGCCTGAGAATGGCTAACTGTGCTGCACCCACCTCAACAGGATCATCAAAAACCAGTAACTGATACTCTGAAACAGGCTGGGCCAGCCATTCTTTCATGCCAACC
The DNA here is from genome assembly GCF_056497305.1 of Caldithrix sp. Classification (NCBI taxonomy): domain Bacteria; kingdom Pseudomonadati; phylum Calditrichota; class Calditrichia; order Calditrichales; family Calditrichaceae; genus Caldithrix; species Caldithrix sp. The sequence goes on from NZ_JBSMDE010000116.1 coordinate 21,763, forward strand.
ATGGTAATTTTAAGATTACTTTTGGCGGAAAGCGCCTGAAAAGCAGCAGCAATTTCTGTCTGGAGCGCCCGGTAAACGTAAAGAATTTTAATCTGATGCGGAATGTTCAGCGTTAAATAGTAGTGGTTATCGGCCATAAGTTGATCATCATCCAATTCCAGCGTCAGGTCGTACTGGCCGGGCGCATTGGGAGAGAAAGCCAGTTCGGTCGATTTTAACTCATGGGGCGCAAGCCTTACCAGTTGCATGGCTAAACGCGTTTGCTTGTTAAACAGACTAAGGTAACTCTCTTTTTCCTGATCGCTCTGGTTACGCAAAAAGGCCTGAATGCGTACCGGTTGATGTAATTCAATGATTCTGGAAGCCACACTCGCTGAATCCAAACTTAAATTGTCAAAGGGTTCCGTATTAACATCAAGAAAGATCATTCTGCATTTCATGTTTTTAAGCAGGCTTTTTGTAGAATCTGAGACACTTGTCATTGGCCAGCGGCCATCGCTGATCAGGATGAGCTCTTTATTGTAATTCGGAAATTGAGCAAAAAGAAGCTCCGCCCGCTGTAGCGAAGAGCCAAGGTGGAAGTCGAAATTACTGACTTTTAATTGAGAATAGTCAAAAGATTCATTATAATTGAGCTGAAGCGGTTGTCCTGAATCGAGATCTCCGGTGATGATAAAAACATGATCCTCTTCGCCGTACGTAGCCAGAACCTGACGCAACAGGTCTTTGGCCTTTTCGAAATTTGACCGGACGGCAGGACGCGCCTGCATGCTCAGCGAGTTGTCTAACAGGATTACGGCCGTGCTTCGGGCTCCGCTTACCCGGGCAGAAAATAGACTTTTTAAAGTGGGCCTGGCAAAGGTCAAAACAAGAAAAACAATAAATAGCATTCTGATGATGATGATTAATATCTGGTAAATTTTAACCTGTCGAATGCGCTTGTTTTGCAATTCTTTAAGGAACCTGAGCGAACTAAAGGGAATGGTCTTTAATTTTTGACGATTTAAAAGATGCAAAATAAGGGGTATGAGTGCAGCCGCCAGAAAAGGAAGAACAAGTCCATTGATAAAGTTGAACATGAATCACATCCGGTTTTGTAATACCAATTAAAGAATGCAAATTAACATTTTAAACAGTTTTTTACAAAATTAAGAAGATTAAGCATGGCACAATTTCACAGCATTCAACCGGTTAAGCCTTATTCTGCCCTGGCTTCAATTTACGACCATGTAATGTCTCATGTCAATTACGAAATGTGGGCCCGTTATATGGAAAGGCTCTTTAGCCTGGCCCGGCGACCTGTTTCCTGCATCGTAGATTTAAGCTGCGGTACAGGCAATCTGTTGTTTCATCTGTGCAAAAACCATACGCGTCTGCTGGGGCTCGACCTTTCATGGCCCATGTTACAAAGAGCCAAACAAAAATACCCTGAATTGCCTCTCGTCTGTTCCGATTTTACAAACCTTCCCCTTACATCGCAAACCGTGGATGTGGCCCTCGCGCTTTACGATTCTGTTAATTACCTGATGACCGACAGCGAAGTTCTACAATTTTTAGACGAAAGTTTTCGTGTTCTGCGCAGGGGAGGCGTATTAATCTTTGATGTGGTAACCCCCTATTTGTGTAAAACAGCCTTTAAAAGCTACCGCGAAAGTGCTCAAATAAACGACCATTTGCACTATGACCGTTACAGTTTCTTTAACGATGATCAGCAGACACAAATAAATCAATTCCATATCTGGCTGAATGGAGCGCACTATTACGAAGAACATCAGCAACGCATTCGTGAGATTAAGGAGTGGATCAAACTCATTTCGCAATCTAACTTTAAAATACAGGAGATTTTTAGTAACTTTAGCATGAAACCTGTACAAGAAACGGCAGAACGCGCGCATTTTGTTTTAATGCGTGAAGTGTAATGCTATCGGGTTAAAAATGAAAAACCGGTTCAGAGGGCCGTAAAACAAAGATGGCCAAGGGGTTCCCCTAATAGGGAAGCAGGCGTTATCAAACATTAAAAAACACGGATGGAAAACCATGGTTGTGTCCATCGAAATAATCATCGCTCTGGTCGCGCTGATGAGCATCCTGCTTTTTCTTTCATTAAAAATAAAAGAAAAAAACAGGAAGGATTTATTTCGTGTACTTATCCACCTGGCCATTGAAGACATGAGCAAGCCTTTTTCCGCCTTAACGGTGGAAACCATTCAGCGCCGTTACAATTCGATTCACGAAACGCTGCACCAAGCTAAGGAAGTAGCCAGGCGTCCCGAGGAGCGAGAAAAATGTGAAAAACTGCAAAAAGACCTTGCCGATTGGCGCGTCAAACAGATACAGGCCGTTTATCAGAAAAAACTGAACCAGATTCTCAAAAAATATCACGAAACCCAGGACATTAACCTTAAACTCACCCTGCTCTATGAAGCACGTCATTTAATCACAGAAGGCATTCTACCCGAGGCGCCTCTAAAAAAGATTGATAATTTAATCCTTAAGCTTTATGTTATGAAAGCCCATTTACTGGCCAAAGATCAACCGGAAAGAAAACGCTACGAAATTTACGAAGAGTACATCACCAAAGTTTTGAACAGCGGCATCGAAGACCGGGAAATGGATGAATCGAAGGAATTTCGTGAGCTTGTAGAACAGTTTGAAATACTTTATCGGAAATTCAGAGGGAAAAGGTCAAAAACGGAATGATCGAATTTTACAATGTAACGTTACGCATGGAAGGCAAAGAGATCCTCTCCGACCTTTCATTTCGTCTTTTTAAAGGCGAATTTGCCTATATTGTGGGGCCCAGTGGCGCCGGTAAGTCCACGGTTCTCCGATTGATTTACATGGATCTCTTCCCTGATGCCGGGATGGTTATTGTAGGCAACTATTCCACGGCAAAAATAAAGGAAAACCAGATTCCCTATCTGCGGCGCGAATTGGGCGTCATTTTCCAGGATTTTAAGCTCTTACCTGATCGTAATGTGTACGAAAACGTGGCGTTTGCCCTGCGCGTCACCGGTGTAAAAGGCTCGGAAATTAAACGCCGTGTTCTTCGCGTTTTGAGCGAAGTGAACATCGCCCACCGGCGCAATATGTTGCCCGAAAGACTCTCTGGTGGCGAACAACAACGAGTAGCCATTGCCCGCGCCATCGTAAACGAACCCTTTATCGTCCTCGCCGACGAGCCGACCGGTAATCTGGACATGCAAAATTCCATGGAAATCATGAACATCCTGGAACGCATCAATCGCCAGGGTACTGCAGTCCTTATGGCCACGCATGATCAGTCTTTAATTGAAAAATACCCGCATCGTGTGATTCAAATAGAAAACGGGAGATTAGTTTCTGAATGAATTTTGTTTTTTCCGTCAAAGAAGGAATTAAAGGATTGGCGCGAGCCCGCTTAGCCACTTTTTTAACCATCACCACAGTAACCCTTTCCCTGTTTATGATCGGCTTCTTCATCACTCTGTTCAGCAATATTGACCACTGGCTTGGTGAAAAGAAAAAAAATATTGAAGTGGAAGTTTTCCTGGAGCCGGTTTTAAATACGGAGCAGATCGATCAGATATCCAAACAGCTGAACAAAATTGAGGGGATCGAGCGCCTCGAATTCATTTCCAAAGAAAAGGCTGCTCTGCGTTTTAAAAGGGAATTTGGACAGGATGTTCAATCAGTTCTGGGTACAAATCCTTTGCCCCCCTCCTTTATTGTCCATCTAAAGCCGGGATTCAGGAACACGCCGGCCATAAAGACGCTGGCCGCCTCAATCCAGAAAATTGATGGCGTAACCGAAGTCATCTATGCTTCCAGAGCCCTGCAACTGCTGGATCGTTACATAACGATCATCTACCTTGTTCTGGGAGGTCTGGGACTGGTGCTGATCATCATAACCACCATTTTAATTCATAATTCCATTCGACTCATTATTTATGCCCGCAGAGAAATCATTGAAATCATGAAATTAGTGGGAGCAACCAGAGCCTTTATTCGACAACCGTTTTTAGTAGAAGGCTTTTTTTACGGTCTGGTTGGCGGCCTGCTGGCTGACGCGGCTTTGTTTGGTTTTGTCTATTTAGCTAAAACCTGGCTGTACTCAAAAGTCACCATGCCCGTAACGGTTTACGCCATCATTCTCGGTCTTGGTTTATTGGTAGGCTTTGTCTCTAGCCAGATCAGTATTAACAAACATTTGAATTCGCTTCTTTAAAGCCTTTTTAGAATACTTCCCTTAAGGGATCTAGTCCCGCCACGGCGGGATGCGAAAATTTTTATGCTGTGTGAGGAAGTAAAACCGTTTAATTGTTGATTTGTTGAATGGTTGAATGAGCATCGGGATGACGTACCGAATTCCCATTGATCATGAATGGGGCCATAAAAGAAAATCTCCAACACAGGTGGTAAGCCCTCCCCCTCTCCCAGACTTTTATTCTGGGAGAGGGGGAGGGCTAATTGATGAAATGACTTCTGCTGTTGGAGGAGTAAAGTTAAAAGTATATGAGTGTAAGAGTTAAATGGTTCCTGGGCACTGGCCTGTCATTTTTTAAAGAAGTTTTTTGGTTGCGGCTTTGCTGCCTTAGAATATTAACCATAATTTAACCAAACAGGTTTACTTTTTCGAGATGCACATATAATTTCATTCTACAGAACACTAAATAACCCTTAAAAATTGTGGGGGGCTAATGAGCACAAAATATTTTTACACACTCATTCTTTTAATCCTCTTTTTGAGCGTTTCCTTAATGGCCAGAGAAACAGGGCCGGCCAAAATCAGCGGTCTGGCCTTTGGGGATTACTACTACATGTTCTCCAATCATGATGCCGGGCTTAAAAACATGAACGGCCTGTGGTTCAGAAGAATCTATTTTACCTACGATCAGGGATTAGCCGAGAACTTCGATATACGTTTACGGCTGGAAATGGCTCATCCAGGGGACTTTAAAAGCAAGACAGCCGCCGTGCCCTTTGTTAAGGATGCCTATGTTAAATACACGATCAAAAAAACGCAATTTATCCTGGGCATCTCTTCAACACCTACTTTTAGTTTTGTTGAAAATTTATGGGGCTACAGGTCCGTGGAAAAGACGCCAGCCGATCTGTACAAACTGGGCAGTTCACGGGAAACCGGTCTGGCTGTGAAAGGGAAATTCGGTTCACATGATCAACTTTTCTACCATGCGATGATCGGAAACGGCAATGGTCAAAAAGGAGAGACCAATCAATACAAAAAAGCCATGCTGGCCGTTGGAGGCAACCTGTCAAGCGCTTTAGTCGTCGAAGCCTATTTCGATTATGAACAACACTCTGCAAAAGAGACACGCTATTGTTATCAAGGCTTTATGGCATTGAAGCAAAACACTTTTACTGGCGGGCTGCAATTTTTAAACCAGGTGCGCGACACCCAGGGGCAGGGGAAGCAGATCATCGGCCTGGTGTCTGCTTTTGCTCGAGTAAGGTTGCAAAAGCAATTCGTCGCCTTTTTGCGTGTTGATAAACTGTTCAATAAACTTGAGGACGGGCCCAAAATTTCTTACCTGCCTATTTCCGACCAGTCCCAGTTTACCCTGGCCATCGCCGGAATCGATTACGCTCTGGCTAAAAGTGTCCACTTGATTCCTAACATCGAAGTAGTAGCCTACGAACAAAACCAGATCAGCAACGACTTTATGGGCCGCTTGACCTTTTTTTACACATTTAAGTAAGCCCGGCAAAATAGCTGTAATTTTTCGGAATCAAAATTGGAGGCTGAAACATTGCATCCAATTACAGCCTGAGCCCTATGAGCAAACACCATTAAATTCTGAACAGCCGGCCAATTTCCATCTTTTTCATTTCAGGTGTTCTTCCTGAAAATAGGGTTCCACATGGATGGAAATAAAGCTATCCTGGCCAAAGGTTTCTTTTAATCTACTTTCTAGCTGGCTGGCAATTTCATGCGCTTCTACAATGCTTAACGAAGGTTGCACTTTAATGTGCATATCAATGGCAATCAAATTGCCGATACGACGCGTTTTTAAGTTGTGCGGAACAAAAACGCCATGCACATTGCGGCTGATTTCCAGAATCTGCTCGTTGATTTCTTTACCCAACGAGGCCTCTAACAACTCATTAATCCCTTCCTGGAAAGCAGTGCGCACATAGTTCAGAATAAACAGACTAACTACAATGGCCGCTACAGGATCGAGCAACAAATATTTTTTGCCCAAAAAATAAGCGCCGCTAATACCCAACGAGACTGCCACCGAAGTCAGGGCATCGGAACGATGATGCCAGGCATTGGCAATTAAAGCCGAACTCTTGATGGAATGCCCCTTTTGAAAGGTGTAACGGTACAAGCCTTCTTTAACCACAATAGAAAGAATAGCCGCCAGTAAGGCAGCCAGCCCCGGTTGTGAAAGAGGTCGGCCATGATAAAAATCCAGGATATTCAGGCCACCATTGATCATGATGCCAATGGCCACAAAAAAGAGGAAAATCGTAATGATGATCGAAGCTAATGTTTCAATTTTCCCATGACCATAGTGATGGGTTTCGTCACTGGGACGATTGGAGAGGCGCACACTGATGAGCACGGCAATATCGCTGCCAAAATCGGAAACGGAATGAAAGGCATCGGCAATTAAGGCCGAACTGTGGGCCAGAAGTCCTGCCCCAAATTTGAGAACAATCAGCACCACATTCCATAAGATGCCAATCCAGGTTACTTTTCGGGCAATTTTGGCCCTCTGTTCAAATTCAGATGTCAAAATCGGCCTCACTAAAAATCAGAGCTGAAAATTTAAAAACCTCGGTATCCTCTTCTTTCCAGGCCTCTGGCGGAAGTCCGGCTTTGATACAGGTTTCATTCAAAAAAGTCGTCCGGTCCCAGCCATACTCTGTTGCCACCTGAGGCAACAACAATCCTTCGTAAAATCCCCGACGCACCATTAAACCATGCTTACCCACTTCAATTTCTTCAATCTGTTGAACTCTTTCCAGCGGGGTGAGCACAGAAATTTCAATTTCCAGGTCCTCTAATTCATCTTTTTGCAGAGGAGGAAAACGGGGATCATTAAAGGCCGCGGCCAGGGCCAGCTCCGGTATGGCCTGAAATAAGGGTTTTAAACCAACCACATATCCAATGCAACCCCGTAAATGGCTGCGCTTGTTTAAAGTTACAAAGGCGCCGGTTTTGATCTTTAACCGTTCGCTTATCGCTTCAGGAACCGGCAGCGGGTTTTCGTACAATTGCGCTTTAATGGTTTCTCGGGCCAGTTGCAACAGGTAGCGCTTTTCTTCATTATTTAAATTAAATTCCATCTGGCCTCCACAGATTTTGTTAGTCGATCCAATTAAAACGATTTAATCGCATTTAAAGAGATTAACTTTTTTGATTCATCTTGTTTTTTGTCCAGCCTTTCTTTTTACCAGATTTTTACACGTTGTTCCGGAGGCAAGTAAAGTCTGTCCTGTTCCGTAACATTAAACGCCCGGTAAAAGGCCGGAATATTCACCACCACGCCGTTTACCCTGAATTCACTCGGCGAATGAGGGTCTGTGAGGACGCGCCGGCGCAATTCATCCGGGCGGTACTTTCTACGCCAGATCTGGGCCCAGCCCATGAAAAAGCGTTGATCGCCGCTTAGTCCATCCAGCACCGGCGCTTGCTTTCCTTGCAACGATTGCCGATAAGCCTGGTAGGCAATGGTCAGGCCTCCAAGGTCGGCAATGTTTTCGCCCAGTGTCAATTTACCGTTCAGATGCATGGTGTCAATCACCACGTACGAACTGTATTGCCTGGCCAGTTTAAGGGCGCGTTGTTCAAAATTTTTTCGATCTTCTTCGGTCCACCAGTTGCGCAAGTTGCCGTAGCCATCCGATTTACTGCCCTGATCGTCAAAACCGTGTGTGATTTCGTGACCGATTACCGCGCCAATGGCCCCGTAATTTACAGCCTTATCGGCATTCAGGTTAAAAAAGGGCGGTTGCAAAATGCCTGCCGGAAAAACAATCTCATTCATCGAAGCGCTGTAATAGGCATTGACTGTTTGAGGATTCATGAACCATTCGCTGCGATCTACCGGAGCCTGTAATTTGTTAATATTTCTGTAATATTCGAATAAACGGGCCCGTTTGATATTGCCGAACAAATCATCGCCTTTAATTTCCAGCCGGGAGTAATCTTTCCAGCGATCGGGATAGCCAATCTTGGTGTTAAACAGGGACAGCTTGGCCAGGGCCTGCTGTTTGGTTTGCTGACTCATCCAATCCAGCTGTTTAATTCGTTGCGCGTAAACATTGAGCAGGTTGTTAACCATTTTGTTCATTCTCTCTTTGGCCTGCGGCGGAAAATATTTGACCACGTACATTTTGCCTAACAACTGTCCAATTGTGCTATTCATGGTGTTTAAGGCTCGTTTCCAGCGGGGACTCATGGCCGGGGTGCCGCGCAGGGTACGACCATAAAAGTCAAACCCTGCCTGAACAAATGGCGCGCTCAGGTAAGCGCTAAAAGCGTTGACTAATTTAAAGCTCAAATAGGCTTTCCAATCTTCAATCGAATAGCTTTTAAAGAGGTCATCAAAAGATTGAATATAATCGGGTTGGGAGACAATCAGAGAATCAAAGTTGGCCAGTTCGGTATTGCTGAAAAAGAATTCCCAGTCGAAATCCGGAGCCAGAGTAGTCAACTGTCTGAAAGAGAATTTGTTGTAAGTCTTTTCGCGCTGTCGGTTTTTTACACGCGACCAGTGCTTTTGGGCCATTTCGGTTTCCATCTGCAACAGGGTTTGCACCCTGTTTGCGGTTGAGGGCAATCCAGCCAGTGTGGCAAGGCGTTTCATGTAGGCCACATATTTCTGCCTGAATTGTCTGAATTTTTTAGAAGAACGCAGGTAGTAATCGCGGTCGGGCAGGCCCAGGCCCGATTGACTCAAATACAACAGATGTCTTTTGGAATTTTTTTGATCGGGACGCACGCTGAATGAAAATGGCAGCTGCACGCTTATTTTTCGCAGGTGGGCCATGGCAGCGATTAACTCTTTTCTTGAATGAATTTTACCGATGGTAGCCAACTCATCGGCTAAAGGACTGATGCCCAGTGATTCGACCCGCGCGCTATCCATAAAACTGTGGTAAAAATCGGCTACCTTCTGCGCATCCGAACCGGGCGCGTGCTCGCTCTGAACCAGCTCCTCAACCAATTGGTGCAGTAATCTTTCATTTCTTTCCTCTAATTCCGTAAATGCGCCGTAATTCGACTTGTCCCTGGGGATTTGCGTTTTCTTCAGCCAGGTTCCATTGACATGGCGGTACAAATCATCCTGGGGTCGGACCGAGAAATCAAAATTTGCTTTCTCCAGCCCGCTCTCTTTTTGTGAACAGGCGTTCCACAGACCTACAAAAAGGAGAACAATCAGTAGATTAAGAACGCGCTTTGAACAGAATTGCTTTTTCACTTGAACACCTCGATTTTAATAATCTGAACAGGTCTTTCTGGCAGATCATTGGCTGCTGTGGGTAGATCGGCAATTTTATCCACAACCTCCATCCCGCTGGTCACGTGGCCGAAGATGGTGTACTGGCCATCAAGATGGTGAGCGGGCTGCTGTACAATGAAAAATTGACTTCCGGCGCCCAAGGCCACATTGCCCGGCCGGGCCATGGAAACAGCGCCCCGATCGTGTTTAAGATCGTTGAATTCATGAGGGATGTGAACCAGCGGCCCGCCCAGACCATAGCTTTGCACATTGGCCGTACGCGTGTTGGGGTCTCCTCCCTGGATCATAAACCCTTTAATAACGCGATGGAAGAGCAGGCCATCGTAGAATCCGCTTTCGGCATGGATGATAAAATTAAAACAGGTCAGCGGCGCCTTTTGCGGGTAGAGTTCCAGCTCAATATTACCAAAATTGGTTACAATTCTGGCCTTTACCCCCTGCATCTCATTAACCAGGAACTGAATGTTCTGAGCCAATTTTTCATATTGCATCAATTTCAATTTTAACTCCTGAATTTGATTTTTTAGTTGTTTGTTCTCTTCCACCACTTTTTGATTCTGGCAGGCCGTTAAAATAAGCCCCAGAACCAGCATATTGAGCAACATCTTTTTCATGAAATTACCTCGCTGTTTTTTCAATCCATCTTCAAAAAGCAAAAGTTAGAAGAAAATTAAAATCATTGCAAAAATAACGCGCCGCAGGCATCAGAAGCGCCTGAAAAATCTTCAACTCAGGATTTTCGCATTGCACCAGCCGGCCAGCGCCCAATTAATGAAACTGTTTTAAAATTGAAAAGTCTTCTCCTGCGCGTGGTGGACAGAAAATGGCCAATATGTACACATTCTACGGTTTAAATTTAGACTATGTGAGGTAACAGCCGACCCTTACATTAAAAACAAACAGGGAGCCAGGATCATGACTCAGCAATCGTTATTGAATCAACTGGAAAAGCTACAAAACGAAATGCGTATTCTCATCCTGCAAAATCGTCTGGAATCCGCTGCCTACGACGAATCCTTTTTGGTGCACATGCACAATTTGTCGGCTAAAATGATCTGGATTCATCGGCAACTGAAAGAGCTGGACAAAAACGAATCGCTTTTCTGGGCAATAGAAAAGGACCTCACAAACGCTTAAGCTTGCGAGGCCCCAATAAAAACGATTACTCTTCAAATTTCTTGAGCAAATCCTTAACCGCGTCTTTATGAACCATAAAGCTGAGCATTTTCAATTTTACAAAGTCATCTCTGAAGAAGAAATAACCTTTGTACTGGCCTTTTTGAGAACCGGAGGCTGAATCTTTAATCAAAAACCAATCATGGCCATATTTGTGCGTGTACCCGACCAGATGAATGCCATGGTCATCGGTGGTCGTTTTATTGTAAAAGCGGAATTCCCTGGAATAGGGGTTGATCTCTTTTTGAGACAAATCCCATGGTACCACAATGGCAATGTCGCCCTCACTGTAGCGCCCCGGTTCGCTTACATCGCCGCCGATGGCAATGGAATAGCCCTGTTTAATGGCCTGTTTTATGGTCTGGTAAAACACATTTAGAGGGATGTTTCGGTATTCTTTGGAATGCCACCAGTTGTCCGGTACTTCAAATTCTGCTTTTGTGTAAAAAGGGAATTTTAAAGTGGACATGAATTCCACATAATCATCTGCATTTAGTTTGCAATACTGATCGCGAAAAGTGATGGGCGTGTAGTTTTGGCCCTGGAATCTGAAGGAGTTTGGCGGCTGGCCCATGTATTTGTTTAAAATTTGCTTGATGGTTGTCAGGACAATGGTCTCATCCCAGTAACCTTTTTCTTTAATGAAATTCAAATAATCTTTCATCTCCTTAAACATTTGCGTGTGATTGTAGCGTTCCTTGCCGGGCAACAATCCATCGTAAACTTCGCGGGGGACAATGCCGTATTGTTTGATTCTGGCAATGGCGGAATTAGATTCGGAGCCCTGCCCAAAAAAGGAATGGCCTTTTTCCCGAACAAAGCGTCTGGCTTTCTCCACATATTCCCAGTAAACCACAAACATTTCGGAGAGACGCACCTTAATCCCATGCTGGCGGTACAGATCACTTTCCAGAAAAGAGATGGTGGAAAAAGCCCAGCACGTACCGGTTGTGTCCTGATGGGTGGGATCAAAGTGAAAGACGTGTATTTTGAAATCTTCCATGGTGGGCTTTTTAACCTGATCAAAATTTCCGGTTAAAACCCAGCGTTCCTTGCCCCAGATCGTCTTTTTTTGATAATAGGCCGAATCTTGAGCCGATACCATGACCACGAAAGCCAATAAAAATACTGAAACCAAAGCGACCTTTTTTTTTCCCATCGCTCAACCTCCTTGATTTAATTTTTTTGCCCTCACGCAAATTTTGCGTTTGTGCACAGAAGATAATATTTTATTCTGTAATTTCAAAAATTTGCTACCAGTCTTTAGTAGCAGTAAATTGATCAACAACATTTAATTAGGAATGGCCATGTTAGAAGACAGTGTTTGGACCAATATTTTCCGAAAAAAAGAAGGCGAAAAAGAGGACATTTTAACGGTTCTCAAGCGAATTCCTCTGTTTCAGGATTTGAGCAAAAAAGAATTGCGTCAATTAGAGCGCATTTTGCATCAACGAACGTACAAAGAAGGGGAGGTCATCTTTAATGAAGGCGAACCCGGGGTGGGCATGTACATCATCGAAGAGGGAGAAGTACGCATCGCTATTGGTAAAGATCGGCGCATTCTGGCGGTTCTTTCCAAGGGGGATTTTTTTGGTGAAATGGCTTTGCTGTTAGAAGCGCCGCGCACGGCCTCGGCCATTGCCAGCAAGCCAAGTGTGCTCTATGGTTTTTTTCAACCCGATTTGTTCAGCATCCTGGAAACCTATCCCCGTACCGGCAATAAGATTCTTTTACGCCTCTCTCAGATGATTGCCGAACGGCTGCGACGCAGCAACATCGAAAACCGGGAGTTACGGGCTAAATTACAGCGTCTGGAAGAAAAGGTTCAGTGATGGATATTACCATTAACCGTTTCCTGAAAATTTTACTGTTTTTACTGGCTCTTTTTGCCCTGGGCTGGCTGATTGTCAAGCTCAGCTCCATTATCATGATCTTTGTAATCGGCGCCTTACTGGCTTACATTCTTGACCCCATTGCCTCCTTTCTGGAATACAAAGGACTTAGCCGTCCAGCGGCAACCGGAATCATTTTTCTGGTTCTGGCTCTGATTCTGTTTCTAACCATTCTGTTTGTGGTACCGCCCATCATTGATCAGGTCAAAGTCATTCAACACAATTTAAGTTCAGACAAAAATGCCGAAACGATTCAAAACATCGAAACGTTTATCCGCCAGAACATTCCATTTATGAAAGATGCGGATCTTAATTTGCAGCTTAAATTAAAGGAAATAGTGACCCATTTTTCAGATTCCATCTTTGGCCTCTTGAGCAGCGTTCTCTCCATCATCACCACGCTGATTATCATTCCCTTTGTTGTGTTCTTTTTGCTTAAAGACGGACGAAGCATGATTAAGGGCCTGATCAGCATCATTCCCAACCGCTATTTTGAGATTACACTCAATCTGATTTACAAGATCGACATGCAAATCGGCGGCTATTTGCGCGGCCAGTTTTTTGACGCCCTGATCATTGGCATTCTGTCGGTCATTGCTCTGTGGATTTTGAAAGTGCCCTACTTTTTGTTGATTGGCACCTTTGCCGGATTGGCCAACATGGTGCCCTACATCGGTCCCTGGACCGGAGCCACGCTGGCTGTACTGGTCGTTTTAATCAGTAACGGACAGGTCAATCAGATGGTGATGGTTGCCGTGGCTTTTGCCATCATTCAATTGCTGGACAATGTTCTGGTTCAGCCGCTGGTAGTGGCCCGCAGCGTGCAAATGCACCCTTTGCTGGTGATCTTTGCCGTGATCATCGGGGGGCAATTTTACGGAGTTCTGGGCATGTTTCTGGCTGTTCCGGTGGCTGCTATTTTAAAGGTCTTTATTATCGAAGTGTACAACATGTACAAAAAAGTCAATCTTGCAATGTAATGTGAGTAACAATGGAAGAAAAAAAGAGCGTTTTAGAATATCTACCCATCTTAACCTTTATTGCCAGTTACTTTTTGTTTCATCTGTTTGACTGGATGGAAACCACGCAATTTTTCTGGGCTTCGGTCATCGGCACGTTAACCTATGCCCTGCTGGTAGCCGACTTAAAGATGGAACACAAAGGCAAAAAATGGAACTACCGTCCCCTTAATTTTTTTATCGGCTTGCTCAGCGCCTTTAACATTGTGTTGTTTTTTCAGAGTTTTTTACACTGGCGACGCATGATAAGCAATATTGCCCGGATGTCGCTGTTGTATTTGCTTTTGATTGTCTTTATTGCCATTCTTTTCCGAGCGATCCGTGTTTACACCTACCACAAAGCCATGCTGGAAAATAAAAAGAAATGAACAGAAAATTATTAATCCTTTCTTTTAAATCAAAGTCTTAAGAATAGGGAGAAATTCCATGGTGCTCATTGAATTTAGTATGTTTCCCCTTGACAAAGGCGAAAGCCTTTCGCCCTATGTTGCCAGAATCCTTGATGTCATTGACCGCAGCGGGGTGCCTTACCGCTTAAATCCCATGGGCACCGTTTTAGAAGGCGATTACGATCAGGTGATGAACGTGGTGCGCGACTGCTTTAAGGCCCTGGAAAAAGATTGCCAGCGTATTTCCATGACCTTAAAGATGGACTACCGTAAAACGGAGCAAAGCCGATTAAACAGTAAAATTCAAAAAGTTGAATCCATTTTAAAAAGAGAGCTAAAAAAATAATGCGACTACTGCTCACCATTCTCATCATCCCCCTGTTACTCATGGCTGGCGATGATTTGCAGAAAAAAATTCATCGGGCCCGGCAAAAAGTCTTCCCGGCTCTGGTACACATCCAGCCCATTAAAGAATATGTTGATTCCGGAGAACCCCAGAAAGTCCAGGTAACAGGCAGCGGATTCATCTTTTCACGGGACGGCTACGTGCTGACCAACAATCACGTGGCCGAAAAAGCGCGCTTTGTGCGCTGCACTCTGTCTTCCAAAAAAGAGGTAGAAGCCGAAGTCATTGGGCTGGATCCCTGGACGGACATCGCTGTGCTCAGATTAAAACTTAAAAAGAGCGGCCTGAAAGAGGTGCCCTTTGCCAGGCTGGGCGACAGCAATCAGTTAGAAGTCGGCCAGGTGGTACTGGCTCTAGGTTCGCCGCTGGGCCTGGCCCGCTCCCTTTCCCTGGGCGTCATTAGTTCTGTTGATCGCTATTTTGGTCAGTCCGGCGATTTGACCTCTCCGTACAACCTCTGGATTCAAACCGATGCAGCCATTAATCCCGGCAATTCCGGCGGACCGCTGGTTAACTTAAAAGGAGAAGTCATTGGCATCAATGCCCGGGCCATCACCTTTGGCGAAAATTTAGGTTTTGCCATTCCCATTAACACAGCCAAATATGTAATCCGCCAATTGCTGGAAAAGGGAGAGGTCGAACGCTCCTGGGTAGGCATTGAATGGCAGGAAATTAAAGATTTGAGCGCCTATTTAAAACGGCCCGATTTACAGGGCGTTCTGGTGCGTCAGGTAGAAGATAATTCTCCCGCTCAAAAAGCCGGTCTGAAAGCTGGCTACATTGTTACGGAAATCGCCGGTCAAAAGATTAATGCTTTCTATCAGGAAGAACTGCCTAAAATTCGGCTGCTGGTCTCTTCCTTGCCTGTCGGGCAACACGTTACTTTTACCTTTCTGGATCAAAATTTAGAAAAACACAAGGCTACCCTGCTAACCGAAAAACAGGGTAAATTCAGCGGAAATGAGTACTATTGCGCCGAATGGGGCTTTTCCTTAAAAGAGATAACGCCTCGCATCCGCAAAAACTTTGGGCTCGACGAAACGGACAAAATTTTGATCTCCGGAATTCAGTTGGGAAGCCCGGCACAGGAAGCCGGACTGTTCAGCGGAGCCGTTCTGAAGAAGATCGACAATAAATCGATCAAAAACATGGATCAGTTCATTACCAGTTACGAAAATCAATACAGCAAGGACGGCAAAGACCATCTGCTGTTCATCAAAATTGGCAAGGTTACGCGCTTCGCTTTAATCAAGGGGAACAAACAACAATGAGATGGATGTTCGGTATTTTACTTCTTTTGGGGATCATTTCCATTTTGCCCGCTCAAAAAAACTGGCAAAAATTATTTGACGCCTACGCCAACCAACTGGTCGTTATCAATTATTACGAACAATTGCCCTCCATCGAAGAGATGGAAGACAAGGAGCGCGTCAAACGCCATCTGACAGGCATTGTGGTTGACGAGCATGGCCTGATCCTAACCAGTTCTTCCATCTATCCGGCCCAAATTGAATTCAGCGCTTCAAGCGCCGTCATGGCCTCGGCCAAGGTGCCGGCAGAAATTAAAGTGCGCTTTGCCAATGAAGTGGAATTGCCAGCCCGTTTTATCGGCAAAGACGACGATTTAGGTATTGCCTTTATCCGTTTAAAAGATTCAAGCCGCAGCGTGCCGGTTCGCTTTAAGAACCTCAACAAGCTGAACATCGGACAGGAAATCATTCTGATCAGCCATCTTCCCGAAAATTACAATTTTAGTCCAATTTTTGTTAAACGCAGAATCAATACCATTTCCCGTGGCGCGGAACGCAATTACTATTTTGTCAAGGGCTTCCCTGGCCTGGACGATTTTGGCCTGGTTCTGGAAGAGGGAGGCAGAGCCATCGGTTATTTCCGCAGCAGCGGAGAGACAACGGTGCGTGCCTTGCACCTGTCGGAATTTCAAACCAGCGCCCTCTGCCAGGTGGTTCTTTTTAAAAAATTTGCGTCCCACATTGAGCATCCTCCTGTGTTTAAACACAAACAAACCCTTCGCAAAAAATGGCTGGGCATTTACATGCAGCCGTTTACCAGAGACCTGGCCCGCTATTTTGGCCAGCCGCAGGTACAGGGCATTTTGATCAACACAGTGATTAAAGATTCTCCGGCAGAAATGGCCGGCCTGCTCCCGGGAGATGTGATTACCAGAATCAATGAACAACCGCTCAAAGCGGAAAAAGACAGCGATCTGGAAACCTTGCGTCAGATCATCAGAAATCAGTCAGCCGACACCGTGGTGCTGGAAATCTTCCGCAAAAACCATTTTATTTTAAAGAAGGTCTATCTACGTGGTTCGCCCATTAGTCAGTTCATGGCCGAAGAGGTGGCCAATCCCGATCTGGGCTTCAGCGTTAAAGAACTGACGCGCGACGTAACCCTCAGGCTTAATCTCGAAACAGACACACAGGGCGTTTGGGTGAATCGTGTGGAGCGGGCCGGTTGGGCCGACATTGCCGGTCTGGCAATCGGCGATTTGATTCTGGCCGTCGATGATGTGCCTGTTCAATCAATTGAGGATATTAAAGGTCAGTTCCAGAAAATTGCCAGCCAGAAACCCGATTATGTTAAACTGTTTGTGTACCATAATGGCAGCACGCGCTTTTTATTCATCAAAACCAATTACGACCATAAGCAGGGAGAAGAGTAATGGATTTATTAAAGATGATTTTTGACAAGCAATACGAACTGAATAAACGAATTTTAAAAGAACGGCATGGTCAGGATTATGACCGGCTGTGCGATCAGAGCAAAACGGATGAGCAGACTGTCTCGGAACGGGTAAAATGGCTTCTGAACTACAACCGTGCCCAGATTCATGAATCTATTGAATTAGAAGATTCACTACCCTGGAAATGGTGGAAAGACATGAACGAAATTGACTGGGACAACATCCGCATTGAATTAATCGATGAATTACATTTTTGGGTTAGCAAGTGTCAGCTGGTTGGCCTCGATCCTCAAAAATTGACCGAACTCTATCTCAAAAAGAATCAATTAAATCAGATTCGACAGGATAAAGGTTACGGATCGACTTACTCCAAATATGATGAAAAGGGCGTGGAAGACAACAAACGCATGGACGAAATCTTTAAACAAGAAAAGTCCAAATAAGGACCGGATGCAAGGGAGGCGTAAGCACCTGTAACTCGAGCTTTAGCTCAAGACCCACGCAGGAAGGCGGCACCGCCATTCAGCGCCCGGGCACAACTTGCCGTTTCACAAAATAATTCGTAATTCTTAATTAAAATTAATTCTTTGCCTGTCAGGCTGGTGCTGCCAGACAGGCCTGTCCCCGAAAACGGTATTTTCGTTGCGCTCCAACAGGCTGCGTCTTGCCAGACTGGCGGTCCCATCCCCAAGAATAGGGCTTTGGAATGACGCTCAGCACGAAGCCTCACTGATTGTCATTTCAACCGATGCGCGAAGCGAAAGCGAAGGGCAGAGCGGAGAAATCTTTCTCAGGCGTAAGGGCGAAGCATTTTCCTGAAGGTTGTTCCAATTAGCGCAACCTCTTTGTGTAAAAGTTAAAATCGCTCTTAAGAAAGACTTTTCAAAAAATGCTTCG
>NZ_JBSMDE010000117.1:0-19286 GCF_056497305.1 Caldithrix sp.
GTGTAAACCAGACTGCACAACGCTTCAGGATCAATGGCCTCCATGGATTTTTCAAAGGCTTCAGGAAAAGCCTCACGATGGGCGGCTCCTTCTTGCAATAATTTTTCAAAACTGACAACGCCGCTCATCTCTTCATAACTGAAAATGTTTTCCAGGCTGGGTACATCTTTTTCAATAGCGGCAACCTTATCATATTGTAAAGCATCCTGAACAAAAATGGCCCTCACGCCGGCATCGTTTAAAATGTAGGCCACCTGTTCTGAAGTCAATGTAGGATAAATGGGTACTGCCACGCCCCTCAGGCCAAAAACGGCAAAATCAGTGATCGGCCATTCGGGTACATTGTTGGAAAGAATGGCGATCCGATCACCGGCTTGCAAACCACGCGCCATCAGACCATGGGTGAGGAGTTTAACTTTTTCACCCACCTGCTGATAGGTCCAGTTTTGCCATTGGTGATCCCTGAAAAAGCGGAATAAATCTTTCTCAGGATATTGTTGAATGGAATTAAATAAAATATGAAGCACACTTTTAAACATGGTTTTACCCTTTCCGGAAATGATCTGTTACAATTTACATTGTTTCTTGTGATTAAACAAATTTGTTGCCAATCGTGCCGCCCAGCAGAAAGAATTAGCGCTAAAACCTGGGATATTTTTGAGCTTCATAAAGCTAACTTTTATTTGTAATCTTATTTTTTATTGCTTACCTTTAGTCAGTTAATTCGCAAGGACAAGCTGGCCTGCCACTGCAGAGTGGAATTTTCATTCCGTAGCGACAGCAACTTTCCCTGATGAATTGGCTGTTTAGTTAATTTTATTTTTATCAATTTCAAGGAGTTTTACAGTGAACATCTATGTAGGGAACATTCCCAGAAGCACCGATGAACAAACCATTCGTGATTTGTTCGAAGAGTATGGCAGTGTATCGGAAGTGAAATTGCTTCGCGATCGTTACACTGGTGAATTACGTGGTTTCGGCTTTGTGACCATGGAATCCGACGAAGAAGCCCAAAACGCCATTGACAACATCAATAACACTGAATTAGGGGGTCGTACCCTGGTGGTCAATAAAGCGCGTCCACGCACCGAACGCCCCAATCGTGGCGGCGGCTATGGGAATCGTAACAGCGGACAACGTTCCTGGTAAAAACAACAGTCAACAATGATTAAAGTCCCGCTCTGCGGGACTTTTTACATTTAAAGCCCTCTCATCCCCCTTCACAGCAGAAGCACCCTTTAGCCAGCAATCACCTATTTCCTTTTTTCTCCCATAGCCTCTGCCATACGCATGCGTTTTTTTATGGAGGGGTGAGAATGAAAAAGAAATTCAATCAAGGGGTGAGGCTCCCTGTCTGCTAAATTTTGTTCGCTTAACTTAAACAGCGCCCGGACAAAGGCTTGGGGCTGACTGCTGTGTTGCAAGGCGTACCGATCGGCCTGCCGTTCAAAATAGCGGCTGAGACCGTTACTCAGTGGCGAAACCAGCAAGAAGTACACGGAAAGAATAAGCATCAGCAAGGGCAGAGCGGCCAGATCTGCCGGCCCCTGGAATCCCATGCGCCCTAATAATTGGGCATAAACCAAATGGGCCAGATAAAGCCCCACAAACGTCTGAAGGGTACCTATGGCCATGAGCTTGTACAGATGACGATGCACAAAATGGCCCACTTCATGCGCGAAAATCGCTTCGATTTCATCGGCTGTGAAGTTTTGCAGAAGCGTATCTCCGATAATAATACGTCGCGATTTTCCCAGACCGGTAAAAGCCGCATTGGCTTTTTTAGTATCTTTACTCATGTTAAAGCGGTAAATGCCCTGCAAATCAAAGCCGCCCACGCGGGCCAGACGTTGCATGCGCCGCAAAAGCGGTTCGTCAGACAGGGGTTCAAATTTGTAGAATAGGGGAAAGATCCATTGGGGCGCTAAACGTCCGATGAGCACTGAAAAGACAAACACGACCACACCAAGCCAGAGCCACCAGGTTTGAGGATCGTGCAGCAATAAATAGTAAAAGGCCAGAATCAGGGGCGTTCCGATGAGTAAGCCGACCAGGCTCTCTTTGGCTTTTTCCTTAAACCAGGCAATCACCGTTTGATTGGACAATTGATAACGGTGCTCCAGTACAAAATTACTGCAAAAGGACAGAGGAAAGGTAATAACGGATAGTCCTGCACCCAGCAGGGCACTAAACAGGAGAAAGCGTAAATAGGGATTGCTGACAACCGATGTTACCCATTGACGTAAATCGGAAGAATAGCCTTTGAACAGAAAGAGCGTAAGCAGACTAAAAAAGAGCACTGATTCTAAAATACTGATCAGTAACTTTGTTTTTTCGTATTGCCTGGCTCTATTTTCCATGGTCAATTCCTCGTACATTGCTATCAGTAACTGCGAAGCTCTTCTGAATTCATTTAAAACATCAACAACGAAAAGCGTTTTAAGTTTCAATGTTTGCCTTTTAAATAGTGCGATTCCAATAGTTTCACATATTCTACAAAAGCCTGTCTTCCTTTTTGAGTCAAACGCACCATGGTTAAGGGCTTTTTGCCCTTAAAGGTTTTGATCACTTCCAAATAACCAGCATCTTCCAGTTTGCTGATGTTAACAGAGAGGTTCCCATCGGTAACTCCTAATTTTTCCTTTAAGTACAAAAAGGTCGCCTCTTCCACAGTGCTCAAGATGGAAACAATACCTAACCTGACCCGCGAATGGATTAACGTATTCAATTCAGGCAGTTTATCCATGAGCTTCTTCCGCTTTTTGCTGGTAATACATGGCTCTTAATTTTAAAGCCGGCCAGATATAACCGATTAAAATCAATGAAATAAAGGCTAGCGAGCGATATTGCGGGGGGATAAAATTCATAGTTACAGCTCCAGCCCACCAGAACAAACCACTCCATCTCAGGAACGCCCACTGGTACACACCGCCCAGAATGAAGGTCAGCATTCCGGCAACAACAGCAATTAAACCGGGTATGGCCGCCCAACTGTACATTCCAAAATAAGGCAGAATAAAGCCGCAAAGTACGAATCCCATTGCCGCAGCCATACTAACTATCCCAACTACCTGATCGGTAAATGTTCTTGCTCCTTTTTGGCGTTTCAGACGTTTACCATATAACATGGTAATGCTCCCACCAACCAGGGTAAAAATAATCCAATTCAACCAGATTAATTGGTACTTTCCCAGCCAGACGAACACAAACTGTCCAAAAATTGCTAAAATGACCAAGATGCCCCAGATAAGAAAAAACATCCAGGCTCCAGCCGTAATCTGCTGCGTTTTTTGGATCATGGACTTAATAAATTGAATATCCTGATTAATATGTTCGCTCATGATTGAACCTCCTTTTAAAAGTACTTTTTATTTTTATTTACTTTGTTTTTTAAAGTTAAAATAAATCTTAAAATTCTCTGATGCAAATTTTTTTCTATTGATCGGGCAATCTACACCCATGTTTTTTTAAATCGTCGAATAAAGAAGAATTTGATTGGGAATTTTGGTTTGTGCTGGAGCTCGGCCTTGAGGACACGTTTGGGAAAGATTTCTGCGCTCTGTTGCGCGTTGGTGGGAATAACAATGAGCGTGGTTATTAAAAACATTCTGCAAAATGGCCGTCCTGAAGCCTGTGCCTGCAGAGGCTATTTGTGCGCTACTCTGTTCGACAATAACCCCACAAATGCACTCTTTCAGTAATTTTTGCAACGCATTCACTTGCGCTTTTTTCAAGTGGCAACAATCGCGTCTCAGCAGGATCCAATTACTTTAAAACAAAAAACGCCACCGGTCATGCTCTATTCTACATGCCAGGTGGCGTTCATATTTCAGATGGGATTCAGACTATTTTCGATTGCGAATTTCAGCCTGCGCTGCCGCCAGTCGGGCAATGGGCACGCGGTAGGGTGAGCAACTGACATAGTTCAGTCCCACACGGTGGCAAAAATCGATGGAACGCGGATCGCCGCCATGCTCGCCACAAATACCGACCTTCAGATCGGGACGCGTGTTGCGACCTTTTTTAACACCCATTTCAACCAGCTGTCCTACGCCTTCCTGATCCAGAGTCTGGAAAGGATCGTCAGGCAGAATGCCCTTTTCTTCGTATTCCTGGAGGAATTTACCGGCATCATCGCGACTGTAGCCAAAGGTCATCTGGGTCAGGTCATTGGTTCCAAAGGAGAAAAACTCCGCTTCTTCAGCGATGCGATCGGCCGTGAGAGCAGCCCGCGGAATTTCAATCATGGTTCCCACCTTGTAATCTACGGTGACGCCCATTTCGGCCATCACTTTTTCAGCGGTTTCCACAACCACCTTTTTCTGATGTGCCAATTCAGCCTTGGTGCCCACCAGAGGGATCATGATCTCCGGATAGACTTTGACGCCTTCTTTGGTCAGCTGGCAGGCGGCTTCCATAATGGCCCGGGCCTGCATTTCGGTAATTTCGGGATAGGTAATACCCAGACGGCAACCGCGATGTCCCAACATGGGATTGAATTCTGCCAGAGCTTCTACCTTGGCCTTCACTTGCTCGACACTTACGCCCATCTCATCGGCCATTTCCTTTTGGCTGGCTTCATCATGAGGCAGGAATTCATGCAGAGGAGGATCCAGGGTGCGAACTGTTACAGGCAGATCGTGCATGACTTTAAAAATGCCGTAGAAATCATCTCGCTGGTAGGGCAGCAATTTTTCCAGCGCTTTGCGGCGGCCGGCTTCATCTTCGGCCAGAATCATTTCGCGAACGGCTTTGATGCGGTCTCCTTCAAAGAACATGTGTTCGGTACGGCACAGACCAATGCCTTCCGCTCCAAAATTGCGGGCCACCTGAGAATCGTGTGGCGTATCGGCATTGGTGCGTACATTCAGTTTACGGATTTCATCAGCCCAGGTCATCAGTTTACCAAAGTTACCGGAAAGTTCTGGCTCAACCGTAGGCACCTTACCTTCGATGACCTCTCCCTTACTGCCATCCAGAGAAATCCAATCGCCTTCTTTGTAAACTTTACCATCAACCGTCATGGTTTTGGCTTTGTAGTCAATATCCAGAGCGCCGCAGCCGGCCACGCAACATTTACCCATGCCACGGGCTACCACAGCCGCATGGGAGGTCATACCGCCGCGGGCCGTTAAAATACCCTGGGCCACATTCATCCCGCCGATATCTTCCGGCGACGTTTCAATACGTACCAGAATCACATGTTCGCCTTTAGCAGCCCATTCTTCCGCGTCATCGGCATGAAAGACGATGCGTCCGGTTGCTGCTCCAGGCGAGGCCGGCAATCCTTTTGCGATGACCTTCTTTTCAGCCCTGGGATCAAAGGTGGGGTGCAACAACTGATCTAATTGTTCAGGCTCAACGCGCATCACAGCCGTTTCTTTGTCGATCAGCTCTTCCTCTACCATATCAACAGCAATTTTTACGGCAGCGGCAGCAGTTCGTTTACCGACACGCGTTTGCAACATCCACAGACGTCCGTTCTGAATGGTAAATTCAATATCCTGCATGTCTTTGTAATGGGCTTCCAGCTTATCCTTGATTTCTTCCAATTGTTTGTAAGCCTCTGGCATCAATTCTTTTAAGGTAACCTGATCCGGAGAGGTTTTGGTCGTTTCATTGATGGGTTGTGGGGTACGGATACCGGCCACAACATCTTCGCCCTGGGCGTTAACCAGATACTCACCAAAAAAGATTTTTTCACCGGTGGCCGGGTCGCGTGTAAAGGCAACGCCGGTGGCGCAGTCATCGCCCATATTTCCAAAAACCATGGCTTGCACATTTACCGCCGTGCCCCAATCGGGTGGAATATTGTTGATCTTTCGGTAGGTAATAGCACGTGGATTGTTCCAGGAACCAAAGACGGCCCGAATGGCGCCCCAGAGCTGATCCCAGGGATCGGTTGGAAAATCTTTCCCGGTACGCTTTTTAATTTCTTCTTTGAAAAGGACGACCAGCTTTTTAAGGTCTTCGGCATCCAGCTCCGTGTCCAGCTTTACCCCTTTTTCTTCTTTTACCTTGTCAATGATTACCTCAAAGGGGTCTTCCTCTTCTTTGGATTCCGGCTTTAAGCCCATCACCACGTCGCCGTACATTTGTACAAAACGACGGTAGGAATCCCACCCAAACCGTTCATTATTGGAGCGTTTAATAATTCCTTGAACCGTTTGGTCATTAAGGCCCAAATTGAGCACTGTGTCCATCATGCCGGGCATGGATGCCGGAGCACCGGAGCGAACCGAAACCAGTAAAGGATTTTCCGGATCGCCAAACTTTGAGCCCATAATCGTTTCAATGTGTTTTACGCCCTGCAACACCTGTTCTTCAACTTCTTTGGGGAATTGCCCCTTGTTTTCATAATACATCTTACAAACTTCAGTAGAAATTGTAAAGCCAGGGGGTACAGGAATCCCTAAATTTGACATTTCTGCTAAATTGGCCCCTTTGCCACCAAGGAGCAGTTTCATATCCTTATTACCCTCAGCTTTTCCGGCACCGAACCTGTAAACATATTTGTGCGCCATTTTCTCGACCTCCATTATTTATGTACAAACTTCGAAAAATATACGAATTTTAGCAGTCTAATTTAAAGAAAGCGTCTATCAGAGTCAAAAAAATAAACGTGGCTGGTTTAACGGTTTTCCCTTATTAGCAAAGCGCTTTGGCCAGCAATTCAAGCGACAATGAACGAGGATTCTGCTACATTTTTTGTGAAACAGAGTTTTTACGCTTCCGAAAAATCTACCTTTTACTATTTACTGCGAACTATTTTCCCTCCAGAAGCAATTGACGCTCACCGCTTTTGCCTGTAAATTCATTTCAAGATCAATTACAGGCGGAGACAGAGAATGCATCCAGAAGATCAAAGAGCGCACGCGGGAAAAGATTTTAACGATCAGGTAAAGCAGCCCCCCAAAAAAAACAATGAACAGGAATTTGAACTCCTGTACCGCAATAAAATCGAAGCCAGCGATCTGTTGCAAAACGGCGACGGCGTACTGCCGGCCCGGCTGAAAATCGACCGCGCTTATCGAACCGCAAACAGACCACATCCAGAAGCCTGGAACAACCTGTTGGTTTTTGGAGACAATCTGGCCTTTTTGAAAACCATCTACGAGAATCGGGATCCGCTCATTAAAGATCGTGTCAAAGGCCAGGTTAAACTGATTTACATCGATCCGCCATTTGCCACCGGCGAGCGCTACGACGCCAACCAGGGGCAACGCGCTTACAGCGCCAAACGCGTTGGCTCCGATTTTATTGAGTTTTTACGTCGCCGACTCATTTTAGCCCATGAAATTCTGGCGGATGACGGCCTGATCGTGGTGCGCAATGCGTTTAACTACGGCCATTACGTAAAAATCATTCTGGATGAAATTTTCTCCATCGACCATTTCATTAACGAGATCATCATCAATCGCAAGCGCAAAAGCATGGGCAGCCTGAAAAAATACGAGGTCGCTTACGAATATCTGTACGTCTATTCCAAATCCGATCGTTATTTTTTCCAGAATCAGTGGGCCAAGAAACCCCTGTCTAAAATCAAATGGACCAGCTTTTTGAGTCAGGAGGAGCGCAACCCTAAAGAACGGCACCTTCTGGGCCTGACCTTCTTACCGCCGGCCGGACAACATTTTTCGTTAAATCAGGACAAAACGGACAGGCTTCTTAAGGAACACTATTTGCGTGTAAAGCACAAACCCAGCGGAGCCATTTTCTATTATTCCGAAAGCGGCAATGACGACGCCTTTTACAAAAAGATTTCGACCAAAGGCGTGAACAAATTTAAGTACCAGGACATCACCACAGAGACCGAAGTTTACGGTGTTCGTAACATTCGTGACATCCGGCGTTTCCGCTCAACCCCGGTGGAAGAATTCAAGGTCGAATATTTGACCAGAGATGAAGAAAAAATCACCAATGACTGGCGCGACATCCCCTCTTACACCGACACCAGCGGTTACCCCACTGAAAACTCAGAACAATTATTGCAGCGAATCATTCAATCCTTTTCGCAGGAAGGCGATTTAATCCTCGATTTTTTTGCCGGTTCCGGAACCACAGCGGTAGTGGCCGAAAAACTTAAGCGCAGATGGATTGCGGTGGACATGGGCAAATTGGCTTACTTTACAGCCCAGAAACGGTTGCTGCAAATTGAGCAATCAAAAAGTCTGTTGAACCAGCGTAAAAGCTATGGCCAGCAAGCGCGGCCTTTTATCACCTGTTTTGCGCGACTGCCTCTTGCGGAGGAACTCTCCAATCTGAAGTTTGACACCTACCGCCATTTTTTAGCCGGACTTTTTAACATTGAATTACAACCCGGACGCCTGGGAGGGGTCCAAACAGACGGCACATGGCAGGAGCGGCCTGTGCTGATCTTTGATCACCTGAAAAACCCAGGCCAACGCATCGATCTCACATTTCTGTCAGATTTGACCAGCCGTCTGGGTTCGCCAACCCCAGTCGAAGTTTTACTGGTCGTCCCAGCCTCGCTGCTCGACTTCCCAACCGAAATCTTTCAAATCGACCAATGCACTTTCCGTTTTTTAAGAATTCCAGAACAAATCATTAAGCAAATGCACGCGCAGTTTAACCAGGTTTCACGTCTCAAAAACAATGCGAAGAAGAATCACGATTTTGAAGAAGCCATTGGTTTTCACCTTAACCGCCCGCCCCTGGTCTATTCCAGGCTGGGATCCCGTCCCGGCTCCGCACAGCTTTTCGTTCAAACCTTTAAAAGTCAGGAAGCTCACCTTCCGGCCCCAAACCAGGCCAATGGATTCAGAGTCCTGGCAGCCATCTTTATTGACCGCAATTACAACGATCGGTTTTTCCGGTTTGATCTGACCCTTTTTGCCCGGGACCTCTTTCCTTTTTTAAATCAGCGGTCTACAAACAAGTCTGAAATTGAACAACGATTTTTGGAAGTTGAACAACAAGGGTTAACCATCGATTTGGGAGCGCTGGCTCCCGGACGCAAGGTAATGATCATCTACACCGATATTTACGGTAATTATTTTCGAGAACAATTTACGGTTTAAGGAGTTTCCCATGACCCGACCAGAATTTACCAATCAGAGGAATCTCGATTTTTCGCACTGGATTAGAGCCAACCTGCGGGATTCTTCTCACGGTTTGATTGTGCATGACATTGATTGGATCATTGTGAATTACTGCACCGGTTATTTCATCATTGTGGAACAGAAGAGTCACCAAAAAGAGAGTCGGCTACACACCAATCCGGCCCAAACCGTTATTTTCAAACTGCTGGATGAATTTTTGCAAAAGGCTTCGGAAATGAACATAGTGTCTCCATTTTCTGTGAATCCGGCGACTAAAATCCCCTACCACTACAAAGGAGCCTTTATTCTGGAATTTTTGGAGGGCACAGATCCGGAAAATGCCCGTCAAATTTTTGTGAATGGCAGGCCCATTTCCAGGGAGCAGTTGATCCGCCTGCTTAATCTGGAAGCCGACTCGGAAGCACTTTTGCAGAGTTACCGAAACAACTGGATTGAGAGCAATCTAAAAAAACAGCTTTCCAGACTGAAGGGCCAATGTTCCTGATTTTCAGGGAAAAGTCAGAAACCATTAGAATTATTTTGAGAAACGGCAGGCAGGGGTTCCTGAAAGGCGAAGGCCTGCGCCGACATGTCATTCTGAGAATCCCTTACATTGGCAGACCATTCGAAAGAGCCATGTAACTGGTGCTTCAGTCCGCGACTTTGTAAGGGCGAAGCATTTAAGGCGAGTTTTTATTTTAAAACCCATCCCCCCGGCCCCCTTCCCTTTAAAAAAAGGGAAGGGGGCCGGGGGGTTAGGATCTTCAGCTTAAAAATTTTCGCATCCCGCTAAGCGGGATTATAAGTTTTGAGGAAAGTATTCTAAGGAAATAATGCGTGGTACGCGCAGATGTTTGGCCATCAGGCAGGTGATGCTGTTGGTTTCGTCATCGCTGGTAACAGCAATAAAAGCATCCATATCAATGATGCCTTCCAACGCAGTAAATTGATTTCCCTTCCATCGCCGCGAATAACCATGGAACGGTCAAGTCATTCGGCCAGGGCGTACGATTTCCAACAATCGTGGAATGTGTTGACGAGACAGTACCACAAAAATGTGCTCGTTAGGCATTAAAATATCGTTACCGCCCGGAATTTTAGTAAATTCTTTTCGCTGGATGGCCGTAATACGGAAGGGGAATTCAGAGTACTGGCTGGCAATTTGTTTGAGAGGAATGCGCAGGATGGAGCAACTGGCATCCAGATGGATGCCCAAAAGCACCATGCGTCCCTCGGCAAACTCAATGATGTCACTGGCTGCACTTTGTTTCAGCAGACGAACAGCGCCTTTGGCCACAATGGACTCCGGATGGAGCAACAGCTCGTTCCCCAGTTGTTCGGAATTCAGATAAGACTTTTCCTGCAAATATTGAGAATTACCGACGCGCGCCAGTGTTTTTTGACACCCGGCCCGTTTAGCGGCCATGGCGGCCAGGATATTTACTTCATCCTGGTCAGAAATGGCGATCAGCAGATCGGCGTTTTCAATGCCAGCCTGGTGCAGTAATTTGAAATCAGCCCCGTGGCCACACAGGATTGTTCTACAAATCTAAACCGTTCTGAGTTAGACTCGATAATGGAAATGTTGTGTTTTTCATAGGCCAGACGTTTGGCCAGCGAAAAGCCGATGTCTCCGGCACCAACAATAACAATGTTCAAATGACAAGCCGCGATTAGAAACTTTTACTGACGGTTTTAAAGGCCTCAATAGCCCGATCGATAGCCCGGTCGTCAATGTGTAAATGGGTTACGGCGCGCAGACGGGTAGGCGCAAAGGCAATCACCTTAACTCCATGTTCAAGCAGCCTTCTGGCAATTTCAGTAGAAGAATGACCGGTTAAGCTGGTATCCACAATTACAATATTGGTTTGCACGGTCTGCAAATTGACCACCAAACCGGGCATGTCGTTAATGGCTTCTGCCAGCACACGGGCCCGCCGATGATCGTCGGCCATTCGTTGCCAGTTGTGTTCCATGGCGTAAAGAGCTGCTGCAGCCAGAATACCAGCCTGGCGCATTCCTCCACCATAGGCCTTACGATAGCGATGGGCACGCTCAATAAAATCCACATCGCCAGCTACAACCGAGCCCACAGGCGCACCCAGCCCCTTTGAGAAACACAATGAAACGGAATCAAAATATTTGGAAAATTCTTTAATGGTAATGCCTGTGGCAATGGAGGCATTCCACAGACGGGCGCCGTCTAAGTGCATTTTTAATTTGTATTTTTGGGCCAGTTTGCGCATTTTTTTAATTTCTTCAAGAGGATAAATGGCTCCGCCCCAACGATTATGGGTATTCTCCAGAGAGATCAACTTTGTCCGTGGAAAGTGATGGCCCGGAGGGCGAATGGCCTCTTCCACTTCTTCAACGTCTAAAACTCCGTACTTACCTGGCAACGGTCTTAGCTGCACGCCAGAAAGCATGGCCGGCGAACCACTTTCGTAATTGAAGATGTGGGCGCGTTCCTCGCAGATCACTTCATCGCCGGGCTGGGTGTGGGCGTTAATCGAAATCTGGTTGCCCATGGTTCCACTGGCTACGAAGAGGGCTGCTTTTTTGCCGGTTAATTCCGCAATTTTTTCCTGTAACAGATTGACGGTTGGATCTTCACCAAAAACGTCATCACCGACTTCAGCCGAGGCCATAACCTGTCGCATGCCTTCGTCCGGTTTGGTGAGCGTGTCGCTACGTAAATCAACAAATTCCATACGAACCTCTCTAATTGTGGCAATCATGAGCAAATTAAAAAGAAGAGCAATTTTTAGCAAACAAATTGTGAGGAGAAAATGATGAAGGCACCGCTGCTATTTCACAAAATAATTCATAATTTTAAATTTTTAATTCGTCATTAAATCAAACTTTCCCTATTCCTTTTGCTTACTTTCGGGGAGCGGTACTTCCATCAATACAAAACTCTTCCAGCGTCCACCTTCTCTTATTTGTTTTTCTTTTTTCACCGTACTCCATCGTAAAAGAACATTCAGACTGTCGCCCTGAATGCTTAACTTTTTGGCCAGTTCCAGCCGGGCATTTAAGACCGCTTTGCGCCGGGCAATTTCTGGCCGACTGGAAACCGCCTGTCCCGTTGCGTAAACAAATCCTGCATTCTTTGGAAGGGAATCCAACCAGTGGGGTGTAGCGCCTTCCTGAACTGTTAATGAATCGTTTACCGGGGTAGAGGTTTTCTTTTCTGCTTTCTTACAGCCAGGCCCGACCGCCACCAACAGCAAAAGGGCCAACAAAAAGCGCATCATTCTCCCTCCTGCAGCAGACGATCCCGTTCTTTATTCCATTGTACCCAATCGGAATTGGCGTCTTCCTCAGGATCAAACCGGCTCATTTTGTAAGCCACGCCCTGCATCCGTTTAAATTCGGCCAGGTCTCTGGCAACCATCTCTTTAAAATCTCGCTGGTCTTTCTTCATAAATTCTTCAAATTCTTCCATCTCCTTTTTCTGAAATTCCTGGAATTCTTTTTCCTGCTGTTTCTTGTATTTTTCAAAATCCATGACCACAATCAGCTCCTGCCCCGCTCCCAGGGTTAACGAGGTATCAGCCAGACCTGAACGATCTTTCTTAAAAGGCGTAATTTCCAGTGCGCCCTCGTAACAACGATAGGTAGTTGCATTGGAGTCGCTCTCCAGACGGTACACCGTGCCTCTTACAGCGCAGACAGAGGTGGGCGTTTTTACGGTTAAAGCCGCAATGCCTTTCAGAAACAGACTAATCCAGGCCCGGCCCCGACTCATCTCCACCTGTTCGCTGCCCATCTTATCGCGGGTAATGTTGACAATGGAATTTTCGCCAATGCGCATGACCTTCTTGTTTCTGAAAGTAATCTCGCAGCGGGACTGTTTACCGGTCTTTACCCGGTCCTTGTCCAGCACGGGCATTTTAAAGGCAACTCGCTGCCATTGAACCTGTCCGACATGCTGCAAAAAATTATCGCCCAGAGGAAAGGTTATCCTTCCCAGCGGTTCCTGAGCCATTAACAGGGAATTCGAAATAACCACTGCCAACAGCAATATTGTTTTTATATTCATAGCCCTTTCTCCTTATTTCCATTTTTAAAATAACAAACCGAACTTGATTTCTTTATTAAACAAGCACGCCCGATGGCCTTTTAGCGAATTTCAATTACTTTGGGCGTCACATTCTTAAATTCAGGCATAACCATCCCGGCGTAGGCATTGATGTAGGTTGGATCGCAAATCACATAGCGCTGGCCGTTGTAATCCAGCGCAGCGCCTGGTATCCGGGAATGAAAGGCCACCGCCGTGGCAATATGATTCGGATAATCCAGAGCAATAACCGGCAAGCCCAACAGGTGTCTGACCAGGTAGGCAAATAAAATGGAACGGTCTTCACAATCGCTGCTGGGATAGTAGAGCGTTTCATCGGGCAGCAAACACTTTTCATAACCAAATTGCTGATCATCGGTTTGGTATTTAAAGGCCGTTTGCACAAAACGCAGCAGTAAATTGACCGCCTCCAGCTCTGTTTTGCCCTGTACTAAAGGGCGTAACTGAGAGAGCAACGAATATTTTAATTCTCCGGATGCCGGCGCTTCAAAATAGACCGCCATATCGGTGTGCGGATAATTTTTCAGGAATTCAACAACCGTGGCATCGTATTCTGCGTTCAACACGTAAGGTTGTCCGGCATATTTGAAACGCATCTCTTTCTTTTGCGCCTTCAGTGTAAACACAGGTAAGGTCTTCAACTTTAAATTGATGGCTTTTTCTGAATTTTTAAAAGACCCACGATAGGTGCGAATTTTACCGCTTAATTTTAACCGTTCATTAAATGTAACAAAATAGAATCTTTGATGGTCAATCTTTACAAAGGGCTGCTCAAAGATGGTGTTTTCAGCAGGCATCAGCAAAAACAATTTATCCTCTTTAAAGGCCACTTTGGCATTAAATCCCAGCTTGTTCAAAAGAAACCAGTTGTAAGCCGTGCAGGTATTTTTTCTTTTGTTCTGTTTACACACCACCTGATTAACCAATTCAAGGAAGGCCCAGTCATTTAGCTGTAGTTTTTGTCGGGCATCTTGTAGGGCTTTTACCAGCGGTTTGTATTTAGTGGCGGCCATGGTCAGCCAGGCTTTGCTGATTTTGTCATTATTCAACGGAGTTGACAGGTCCGGAGTCTTCCATTCCATTTTGGGAAAGGACAATGGCGCGCCATAAAAATCGATGTTCAGTGTTGCCCGGGAAGGGCCCGGACGGGGACGGGGTTTGGGTTTTACCAGCGGTTTGGGCGGTGGCGGTGGCAATTGTTCGACCTTTTTGGGCGGAACGTTGGGTTTGGGTTTTTCTTCTTCCCTGGCCACCGGCATTTTGACCGGTTTCGGTTTGGGAAATGGTTTTAATCCCTGTTCGGTTAAAAAGGCCTGCCAGTCTCGCTTAAGGAATTCTGCAAAATCTTTGTCTTCCTGTTCAACAAATTGTTTAAATTCAGCCTGATCTTTTTGCAGCCATTTCTGAAATTCCGTGTCCTGTGCAAACAAAAACCGTCCCGATAAAAACAGGGCCAGTGCGGAAATTACGAAAATGCGTGTCGTACGCATGATTTCTCCCATCAATTTGGTTTTACACTGATTAGAATGGAAAGCATGACTCTCGCCACTCAACCTATGTTACTCCTTTTTTAGGCAGAAAATAGCCTGGCAACAGAGAGAGGCTGGTAATGTCAGCTTCGGGTTCCATGCTCCTGCTGCGAAACAGTTCGGCCTCCCTTTTACCTTTTAAGAATAATTTTCTATTTCACATTTGCCCTCAATGGCTAACACACTCATATTTTAAAATTGCATTTCCGGCTCAAATTTTTTGCCAAACTTTGCAGAAATTCCTTTCCTAGAGTTCTGCAAAATTAACCTGTGGCTGTCATTCTGAGGAGTCCCGAGAATCGGGACGACGAAGAATCCCTTGTTTTTATATAACTTATGAGATTCTTCGCTTCGCTCAGAATGACAAATAAAGTAATTTTGCAGAACTCTAGAAATTCCTTTCCAGCAATGGAGTCCGTCATTCTACTAACTGAATCCAAATTTTCTTTTTGCGATCTGGCAACGCTCAAAGTCTCAAAACATTGCCGGTCTTTTCTTCCCGTCCTGTTAACAAACAGCCCAGAATACTTTTTAAGGATTTAATACCAGGTCCGAATTTTTTTGATCGTAAAATTGATTAATGGGCACGACCTGATTATTGCGATCGATCTGAAAGACTTTCCACACATTCCCTTTTACACCACGTGGCACATCAAAGCTGGCCACCAGCCGGCCATCGGCGTAAACGTCCACATGGGCGCCGCTGTAAGAGAGATCGCGGCTTTTGCGGCTGTGCCTTCCGCTGTAGTTGTGCACAGCGTAAGTGTAAACGCCAGGCGCCGGTTTGTAAATGGTAATGGTTTCCGGCCCATACGCATGCTGATCGTCACGATCCAGGAAATTACGGCCCCCAATGGGCGTTTTATTGCGCCACCAGATGTGAAACGTTCCGCCCTCGGGTCGTGGACCGCTTAAATGCGCATCCAGGTCTGGCGGAAAGGCGCCCCAGGTAAGAACAATTCTGAATTCTGTAACCATGGGCGTTAAAGCAAAATGCATGCTCACCGGTAATTCCATAATGTTCATTTCGAACTGGTGTTTGGCTTCCAGATACCCCTGTTTACTGAACAGTACATCGTATTTGCCATATTCGATATCGTGAACGAACAATCCACGGGAATCGGTCTGTCCCATCGCAACCGTCTCGCCCGTACGCTGATTTTTGATGCTCACCCCCACCCCATTTAGGGGTTGTCCGGTAACGGCATCAACCAGCTGCGCCATGTAAATCTTCTTTTTAAGGTATAGTTCATTGACCTCGTAAAAATGTCCATCGGCGATAACCGCCGGGCGGTAAACCAGCCCTTTTTGTCCCTCTTTCAGACGGATGGTGTACGCCCCGTGGTTGACGCGATCTTCGACCCACACTTCAATTTTTGCATTGGACAGGGTGTAAAAATCCTCTTCTTCGGCAAATTCCTCGTCCATTAAATCGTTGATAACCCAAATATTGAAGAGACAACCAGAAGATTCTTCAATGATAAACTCCTGAGCCCCGCCGGTCAACGTACGATTTACAGTCACATTACCGTCACTGGAACCCTGGGTCAGGTTGCCCCGAATGGCCTCGACCTGTCCATTGTGATAATACTGTAAAATGGCTTCGGCTTCCCCGCTCAATGCCATTTCATCCCATTTTACAGTTACCTTAAAATCGTAAGCCTGAATACAGAGTACAAGGCTTAAAACAAACAGTACTATTTTCCACATACCCTTAGCCCCTTAAAATGAAACATCCTGATCATTTCTGTAACATGGGTGACAAAATATTTTTTCTGGCGATGCGCGCCAGCACAAAAAAGGTTTTGCTCTCATTGTCCGGATAGCGTTCTAAAATTTCAATATCTTGCAGTAGATATTTTAAGCGCAAGAAGGAAATTTCCTGGAAGGCGGACGGTTGATTGGTTTGATCGGCACTTAAAATTTTTATTCGATGGAAGCTAACGGCCAGATTGGTCAAAATCGTAAAAATGGCCTGTTCTTCAGCCGTTTTCCAGGCATCGTTTTCATTTCTTTGCGAAGTAAACAGGCCCACGCCATACACATAGCCCCCTTCCTTCCAAAAGGTGCGCGTTGTCCATTCCGGCGCGTTCAACGTCTGCACTTTAATCCACTCGTGCGGCAGGGTATCCTGGGGATTAAAGGAATAGGCCGCAATGTAATCACCGGTTAACACATTGGTCACGAAGGAATCGATTCCTACCAGCTTCCTTTCAACTTTAAAGAGGGAATCCGGAGAGTAATAGTAGTAATAATCAGAATTCTTTAGCCACTGCCCCTGTTCGGGGTGTATGAAAATTTCCAGGGTGCCATTAACCACGCAGGATTTGTAAGCGCAATACATGTTGACGGCATCACTCTTTGCCAGACTTCCATTGTAGGAATAGCCAACAATGATGCCAGGAAATTTTTTAGGACACAAAAACCAGGAGGGATATTCATCAATGGCCAATAACTCCCCCCACAAAACGACCAAAAGAATGAACAGGGCTCTCGCGGAGCGCATCGTCTGTAAAAATATCAAATTAATCCTTCTCTCAAAAAATTAGAACCTATTTTTGAGGGAAAAAGACTACTTTTTCTCCCGTATTGGGAGAAAAAGTAGTCTGTCACACTTCAGCTGTTAAGTTTTAAACGTCTATCAAAAGCGCTTTAATCAGAAGCCCTGGTTCTGCTGTTTTTCGTAATCTTCCATCTCTTTTTTCAGTTCGTCGTAAGCTTTGGAGGCTCTGAAACGCTGATACAGCTGCGGTTTTTTGTTTTGCAACTCATCGAGGATGGACTGATTCAACGTTTTAGGATCAATAGCCACCACAGCTGCTGCGGTAATCTGTCCGGTTTCCTTATTGCGCATGAATTTAACTTTTTTGGTGACTGCACCGCGCAACAACTGGCTGGTTAAAGTTTTGGTTACCGTGGAGAAAGCTTCGTTGATTTCAGAATCATTGGTGCTGCCGATTTCTTCCTGAAAGCTTTTGTTCAATCGTTGCACTTTGGTATTGAATACCTGAGCCAGGTTACCCATTGCGTCGGTCACGGCTTTCTTTTTGGCCAGATCCTGGCGCATGGAAGTTCCCTGTCCAACGGCTGCCACGCCGCCCGATTCGATGATTTTGTTGGAAAGGTCGGTTAAATCCTGGAAAGGGTCTTCAATTACTTCCATGGCATTAGGATTGGAAGCCGCTACTTTGGGATTTGAACTTCCGCAGGAGATGATCAAAGCCGAAGCAATGAATAAGGCTACTACTAAAAACATGAAACGTCTCATAACGTTCTCCTATGAGTTTGATTGAACATGAAAACTTTTTGTTCTCAATTATGTATTTAATTTATTTAAGTTTCATTGATCTGCATCAACTTAAGGCAATTTTTAACCGGATTAGAACGAATTAAAGTAATCCAAAAGCTGTTTGTAGAACGATGTTGACAATTCCTTCTTAATCTGTCTCAAAATGCGTGCCCGCACCTCATCCTGGCTGATAGCAGCTGTGCGTTTATTGATATTCACCGTTTTTAGAGTAACCTGGTTAATTAAGTCTTTTACGTCGATTTTCAGATGCCAGTTGTAAGCCACGATGCCCGGTCGATTTAGATTCGTTTTATTCATTTCCAGCAAATAGTAGATGCTCACGTCGGGATTTTGCTGGCCCATGCTGAACCCAAATCGACCAACGACTTCCCGCAGGTAGGCGCCAATTTCTTCGGAGGATGGCCCCTGGCCCGTAATCTGCACAACCATGGCTTCTCTAATTTTGCGAGCCGCGTTCTGCAATTCGTTTTCATCAACCGCCAGCTCCAGTCCTTCCCCGCCGCTTAACACTTTGTATTGCTCATTGATCAGCCGGTTTACCTGAGCCAGGGCCAGGGCCTTGTTGATATCGGACAACTGGTGCAGCTTACTCGCCTCGCTTAAAGCCGCTTGAAAATAGTTCTTTAACAGTCGATTATTCTCCTCAAAATCCTGCTCCAGCAGTGCAGCAGTTTCGGCGCGATCCAGATAGGCCAGCGCATAGTACAGACCTTCTTTCTCTGAAAAAAAGACCTGGTCGATTTTAACATTTTTCAACTGCACGTCGCTTTGCAAACGCGTGCGGTTTAAAATGTTCGTTTCGCTGCTGATGGCGCTTTTGTTCTTTTTAAAAGATTCAAATACGCTTTCGATCAGCGTTTCATCCACCTGAACATGGGTCTTAAAAATTTTGGCAATTTGCCCCATGGCGTTCTTTTCAGCGGCTTCACGCGTATCGCCGCTGCCCACGCCCACCAGGTATTGATGCTCGGAATAAACTTCGTAAGGATTGTTTACCCATGCCGGTTTTTCGCTTCCCCGCTGCACGCCGCTCGATTTTTGCGCGTACGAACACTGCCAGAATTGAATGAACAATAGCGCGATGATCACTCTGGAAAGTATTTTCATGCCATGCACTCCTGCTTATTTTATTGAAGCGTTGCAAAATGAATGAGATTGACGTTTTTGGTTGTGACTTCGGTCTGAAAATTTTTGCGCAGCACTACCTGACCGCCGGCATCGTAGCAGGTAACGTCCACAGAATGGGCGCCCGGCTCCACCTGAAATTCGCCGGCCACACATTTATCGGGCATGGTTTTCCA
>NZ_JBSMDE010000118.1:0-2841 GCF_056497305.1 Caldithrix sp.
TATGGAATAACTGGCTTTCTGTTAGAGAAAGGGCCGTTACTCCAAAAGTAAGTCAGAAGGTCCGTTCCAGATCAGGCGGAACCTTGCCTTGAAGGTCCGGTGAAGCGAGGTATGTTTTAATTAAAAAATTACGAATTACGGATTATTTTGCGAAGAGGCAAGTTATTCCGAAGAGGAAAGGCCCGCTTGTAGTGTGTCATTCCGAATTCCCGCTTTAGCGGGATGAGGAATCCCTTACACTTGCAAACAATTTGCAAGCAAACGTAACTCGAGCTTTAGCTCGATACCTTTGTAAGGGCGAAGCATTTTTTGAAAAGTCTTTCTCAAGAGCGATTTAACTTTTACACAAAGAGGTTGCGCTAATTGGAACAACCCTCAGGAAAATGCTTCGCCCTTACGCCTGAGAAAGATTTCTCCGCTCTGCAGGTCGCTTTCGCTCCGCGCATCGGTCGAAATGACAATCAGTGAGGCTTCGTGCCGAGCGCCACTCCAAATCCCGATTTTCGGGGACAGGCTTGTCCGGCCGTAGGACGGGCCAGTCTGGACAGCTGTCCAGACTGACAGGCCCGTCTGGCCACCGGACAGGCAAAGAATTCACAAAGCGCACCAAAGATTGCAAAAATATCTTAACACTTCACAGTAAAACTCAGCAAAGCGGCACAATTTGATCCCCCTTCCCTTTATTAAAAGAAGGGAAGGGGGCCGGGGGGGTAGGATCTTCAGCACAAAATTTTTCGCATCCCGCTGTGGCGGTAATAGATCTTTTAAGTCAAGTATTCTAAACCAAAAGTTTACTTCTTAAACAGCAAATCGTAAATCTGCTCGTAGTCTTTCACAAAAATCAGTTCCAGGCCTTCCAGAAGTTCTTTGCTCATTTCACGCAATAATCGCTTTTTAAAATAATAATGTGGCTTCTTTCTATTAGGAAAATCAACTTCTCCTTGAAATAAGGAGAAATTTTTAATAATTTCTCCTTTTAAAAAGGAGAAGCAATGAATTCAACATTTTTGTCTGTTTTTTTGCAAGAGCGTTTGGTGGAACAGCTTATTACTTCGTTGAAAACACCGCTACCAAAGCTTACGCCAAGATTGCTATTTGGCCGCATTTCCTTCCCTGGAAAGGCCAGCGCTGTTGTCGGGATTCGTCGTGCCGGGAAAACTTATTTTCTTCATCAGGTGCGTCTGAACAAACTCCGCCAACGCTTCAAACAGGAACAACTCCCATATATTAATTTTGAAGATGAACGGCTGGCAGGATTAAAAGTTCAGCACCTTTCATTGTTAGTAGAAGAGTACTATCGTCGTTTTCCTTCCTTTAGAGGAAAACAAACGGTCATCTGGAGTTTTGATGAAATTCAATTGGTACCTGGCTGGGAGCAATTTATTCGTCGAATGCTGGATAACGAAATGGTGGAGATTTATCTTAGCGGTTCATCGGCTGCACTACTCTCTCGGGAGATCGCCACTGCTATGCGAGGTAGAGCTTGGGAAGTGCCCATTTTCCCTTTTAGTTTTAACGAATATTTAAACCACCACAAGCAGGAAATTCCTGAAAGGCTTGATTTGTTAACCAGTACAGAAAGATCCGCTTTAGAAAGTGCTTTGCACAAATACCTTATCGTAGGTGGATTTCCAGAGGCGCAGAACCTGGATACAGCAACCCGTTTTCGTTTATTATCGGATTATGTGGATGTGGCTATTTTGCGGGATGTAGTAGAAAGACATCAGGTGCGTAATGTAAGTAGTTTACGCTGGCTGGTGCGTCATCTTCTCGGCAACCCTGGCGCTCTTTTTAGTGTCGAAAAATTTTATGCCGCTTTAAAATCCCAGGGATTGATGGTTTCGCGAGATACTTTGCATGACCTTTTAGGTTATCTTGAAGACTGCTTTTTAATAAGGATTACATGGATGGAATCAGCATCCGAGCGCCAGCGTATGGTAAATCCAAGAAAAATATATCCTGTCGATCCAGGGCTAATACCCATGTTTGATCGTACAGGAAAACTCAATTTAGGGCATGCTCTGGAAACAGTGGTACGAATCGAATTGGAACGTAGAGGGTTCTCCGTAACTTATGTACGTACCAAAGATGGTTATGAAGTCGACTTTTTAGCTCGATCTCCAGACGGGCAACAGGCACTCATACAAGTATGCGCTAATTTAAATGATGAAAAAACATTACAACGGGAAATTCGAGCGTTGGAACAGGCTTTCAAACAGTTTCCTGATTCGAACAAGCTAATCATTACACTTACGGCAGACATTGATGTGCCGCTTCCTGAATCTATTCAACTCTATTCTGCAGCCCTATGGTTACTAAAAAATAACCTATTAAATTCTGAGGAATAATACGATACAACTTGTTGACTAATGATTTGCTTAAATAGTCTCTCCGGAGCAAATATCCTGAAAAAAGTCAATGGTTAAAATAGGGATTGTTGTTAATTTGCTTAGTTTGTCTTAAACAGCAAATCGTAAATCTGCTCGTAATCTTTCACAAAAATCAGTTCCAGACCTTCCAAAAGTTCCTTGCTCATTTCGCGCTCCACGAGTTTGTTTTCTGCGGGCAAAATAATGCGTTTGATGCCGTGGCGTAACAGCTTTCCCTATAAGATAAAAATATATCCAAAATTTTAAACCGTTTTGCATCTTTTATGAAAAGAATAAAAAATTAATGGCAGGATAAACAAAATAAAAAAGAAAGAACTTATCATTCCCCCTAAACCTGTTAAAGCAAGCGTGTACCATATATTATCGGTATTTTGCTCGGAAAGAAGAATCATAGGAAGAAAACCCAATACCGTTGTAAAAGTAGTTAAAAAAATAGGGCGGAAATGATTAA
>NZ_JBSMDE010000119.1:0-41855 GCF_056497305.1 Caldithrix sp.
CCGGCACGGTTCCTCACCGCCTGGGCATAAGTTGCCCCTTCGCAAATTAATTCGTAATTCGTAATTTTTAATTTTTAATTTAAAAATACTTCCCTGTGCGCTCTGTGGTTACTTAAATTCCTGTGTAAATGTTTTTCGGTTGCGGTAGTGCTGCCTTAGTTGATTGGTTTAATTGGAAAGCAAAGTTTTTAAATCAGTCGGTGGTTTTAAAAGAGGGGATTTGTTTCATATGGTGCTAAAAGAGAGTTGTTGACAATACAGATCAAGCATCGTTAAATGTTTAACGTTTAACTTCTACAATTTTCATTTAGAGTGCTCCCACTGAAGCGGGATCGGGATGACATGTCGGCATGAGCCTGCACCCCTCTAAAATAACGCAACATTTCACAAAAAATTCATAATTCGTAATTTTTAATTTTTAATTGAAAAACTGAAGAGTCGAGCTCCAATTGCGCTTTACTATCTTAGCGACTATTTGCATTCACTGTGGCTAAACAAATTCCTTCCTACTTAGAGATCCGTTTCCAGCTGGAAGTGAGGACAACCATCGGTCAGCTCTACTTCTTTGTTTTTCACTTTGCAGAGGTAGTAAAAATCGCCTTCACCATGGGGCGTGGCTTTAATATAGGTTTGTCTGAATTTACAAAATTGACAGATGCGCATATTCACTTTTCGTGCATTCTGGATGTCGCTATGGCGTTGTAAAATGGGTGCAATTATTCTCAGCATGCTGCGTAAGCGCACAATCATCTGACGAATACGTACCAGAGCAATGATCTGGACAATTAATAAAATCACAAATGCGCC
This sequence comes from Caldithrix sp., assembly GCF_056497305.1. Classification (NCBI taxonomy): domain Bacteria; kingdom Pseudomonadati; phylum Calditrichota; class Calditrichia; order Calditrichales; family Calditrichaceae; genus Caldithrix; species Caldithrix sp. The sequence continues at coordinate 808 of NZ_JBSMDE010000119.1, forward strand.
TAATAAAATGGGTAAAAAATCCAACATGCTTACCTTTGCTTTTTTTCTTAATTAACGCTGTCCTGATTAAACAGTTTCAGATTTTTTTCAGTCGCAGATTGTCAATCGATTTCTGCACCATGTTCCAATTTTCGTACTCAAACATCAAACACTTTAGTAATTTCGGGGCTAAAGCGATCTTTTGGAAAATTTCCCTCCAGGGCAAATCTCCTTCCAAAAGCGGTTTCCAGTTCGGACGGTGTCCTTGATGGGCAGGATGGTCAATGGCATGCAAAATGAATGGCTGGTTTACATCCAGCAATTTCTGGATTATATCCAATAATCCTCCGGCTGTTTCTGCGAAGGACGCATCTGTTTTCGACTGCATGAAAGAACGGGAAACATCAAGAACGGGCAGCGCATGCCGATAGCGCTGTTTCTGTTCAAGAAAAAAATCCAGAAAGGATTCCGGGCTTGCAAGCGGGGCGTCGTTTTCCAGGGCAAGGGTTAGCAATTCGTTTTTTACGGGCAGCCATGGGTATTCTTCAAAAGAGGCCTGATGCTGCACCAGAAACAGTTCAGAAGGTATGGCCTGTACACAGCGTTTTAAAAAGGATTGAATGGGCTCTTCGCGGACATCGGCAGGCAGATGGAGATGCACTTTAAACTGTCGGGCGGCCTTTAGCAAAAGCTGAAGATGAGCCTCATCGGCCATGGTAGGGCTTAAATAGAGTTGAATTTGCCGGAAATGAAAACGGCTGGCTAGTTCCACGGTTCTGATCCAGGAATAATTCTGCTCTTTTGCCACCGAGCTGGCTAAACCGAATTTGCTAAAAGGCAACATGAATTAACCTTACTCATCACTTTTAAGAACTTACTCTTACTGAAGAGTCGGCCATTGGGCCTACTTGCAGGTATTTGTGATTTAAAAGTCAGACAGACGCAAGATCAATCTTGTTCTGCACGGCCGCCACCTGCAGTGTATTGTGCATCAGCATGGCAATGGTCATGGGGCCTACCCCACCCGGCACGGGCGTAATTCCGGAAACTCTGGGCAACACCTCTTCAAAGGCCACATCGCCCACCAGCACATAACCCTTTTCGTTGTCTGCCTCTTTGCGGTTAATACCCACATCGATGATCACCGCGCCCTCTTTAAGCATATCGGCGGTTACGAACTCGGCGCGCCCCATAGCTGCAATTACAATGTCGGCCTGACGCGTAAAGTGGGCCAGATCGCGGGTGCGACTGTGCACCACGGTAACCGTGGCATTGGCCGCTCTGGCCTTTTGCATCAAAAGATTGGCCATGGGCTTACCCACAATATTGCTGCGTCCGATTACGACGGCGTGTTTTCCTTCGGTTTCAATTTGGTAAAATTTCAATATTTCCACAATACCGGCCGGCGTACAGGGTAACACATAAGGTTTACCGCTGACCAACAGCCCCACATTGCGTGGATGAAAACAATCGACATCCTTATCGGGATCAATAGCCAGTAACACTTTGTGTTCGTCAATATGATCCGGCAGGGGCAATTGCACCAGGATGCCGTGCGTGTATCGATCCTGATTCAATTTACCAATGAGTTCCAGCAATTCACTTTCCGAAATGGAAGCCGGTAAGGAGATGGTTTCAGAATCCATACCCAGCTTTTTACAGGTCTTTTCCTTGCGGGAAACATAAACCCTGGAGGCCGGATCCTCTCCGACCAGAATTACTGTTAATTTTGGTAAAACGTCGCGACTTTTTAAAAAACTTAACTTTTCGCTTACCTGGCTGTAGATGTGTTCGGCTACTGGCTTGCCTTTAAGTAGCTTTACGTTGTCCAAAGTCCGTTCTCCAATTTGCTTTTACAGGTTAGATGATCGCAGTGCCCGGTCATTTATTTGCAAGTTTAGCTTTCAACGCTGAAATGGCAGAAAACGTACACACATTTCTGGAAAACACCACGCTATTCGACCAGGCGCATCAGGCGAAGTCAAGCGCTCTGAATTCCCGGATCACCACCACTTTGACCTGTCCGGGATAATCGGTTTCATTTTGAATTTTCTTGGCGATTTCACTGGCCAGATTGAAACTGGCCACATCATCCACTTTTTCGTGATCCACAATAACGCGCACCTCTTTGCCGGCCTGAATGGCGTAAGCCGCTTTCACCCCTTCAAACGACATGGCAATCTCTTCGAAGGAGGTCATACGACTGACAAAATTTTCAATAACCTCGCGCCGCGCGCCGGGACGGGAGCGGCTAATGTCGTTGGCTATCTGAACCAGGATGGTAATGGGCGAGATGGGTTCCACGCCGCCATGGTGCCCGGCAATGGCATTGAGCACAACGGGATTTTCACCATACTTTTTGGCCAGTTCATAACCCAATTCGGCGTGGTCGCCCTCTACATTGCGGCGGTCCACGGCCCGACCAATATCGTGCAGCAGACCGGCGCGCCGCGCCTGCTGTTCATCCAGCCCCAATTCGGCTGCCATGATCCCGGAAATGATAGCCACCTCCTTACTGTGCTGCAATACATTTTGCCCAAAACTGGTGCGGTAACGGAGCTTGCCCAGCATGTAGATCAAATCCGGATGCAAACCGTGCAGGCCAACGTCAATCAACGCCTGCTCGCCCAACTCACGCAGATATTCATCCATTTCCTGTACGGTTTTTTCGTACGTTTCTTCAATGCGGCCCGGATGGATGCGGCCATCATTGACCAGTTTTTCCATGGTCAGGCGAGCTAATTCTCTACGGTAGGGATCATAGCCGCTTAAAATAACAGCTTCCGGTGTGTCATCGACAATGACATCGATGCCGGTAACGATTTCAAAAGCGCGAATATTGCGGCCTTCGCGACCAATAATGCGCCCTTTCATTTCATCGTTGGGCAGGGTCACCACAGCCACGGTAGATTCAATGGCATGGTCCGAAGCCGATTGTTGCATGGCCGAAATAATGATGTCTTTGGCTTTGCTCTGCGCCTCTTTCTGGGCATCTTCCATGATTTTGTACACAGTGGCCGAGGCCTCTTTCTGAGCGCTTTCTAACAGATTGTCCAGCAGAAGCTGCTTAGCCTGCTCTCGCGTTAGACCAGCGATGGTCTCTAATTTTTTATTCTGGATATCCAGAAGTTGATCTAATTTTTCGCGTTTTAGATTGAGCTGGTTTTCGCGATTTTTTAACTCTCTCTCCTGTAAAAAGAGTTCGCGTTCTTTTTTATGAATTAAATCGACTTTGCGGTCAAGATTGTTTTCCCGATTGGCCAGCTCGTTTTCCAGACGTTGTAGGGTTTTGCGTTTGGCTTCGAACTCATCTTCTAATTGTTGTTTCTGTTGAAAAATCTCTTCTTCGGCTTCTAAGAGTTTTTCTTTTTTTTCATTTTCCGCTTCTTCTTGGGCTGATTCCAGTATCTCTTTTGCCCGCAATTCAGCCTTTTTTAGGCTGTTTTGCCCGATCCATGAATTCAAAAACCAGCCGAGGCCGAAGGCAATAAGCGCTATCAGAATCATTAACACAACCGTCAACATTTAGCCTCCTTTTTTCCCTCTGAGTGGGGTTGTTCAAATAAAAAAGCCCTGCCCTTTACCGGACTATTGATAGAACCTCTTCTACAATACAGTGGGCACCTCCTGGACGGGTCATGCTTCCTCTGCATCCCGAGCTAATCGGGACCGTGGCTTGCAATCAGCGCCCAGAGCGCGGTTCCCTGTGTTGATGGTGTTGGTCCTATTTAGTCCCGCATAAAGGACAGGGCTAAATAGCATTATGGAAAAGAACGGCTATTCTTCTACAAACTCGGCCAGTTCACGGTTTAACTGTTTGGCTTCCTCATCTAATTGATTTAACAGTTTTTGCCGATAAGCTCGTTCCTGATACAATTCATCGGCAATATTCAAAGCCGTTAAGATGGCGATCTTAACGGTTGATTTAATGGACTGAGTTTTATCAATCTCTCTCATTTTTTGATCAATATATTGTGCAATTTCACGCACATAATTTTCATCATTGTCGGAAACCAATGTGTATTCTGATCCAAAAATGTTAACGCGAATCTGGCCATTAGCCATCAATTCTTTTCCTTCTTTTCTCTCAACACCATTCAGGTGATGTCAATTTGTTCCAGCTCAGCAACCAGACGCTTCAAACGTTCTTTTAATGCGTCCCGCTCAGCTTTCAGGGCTTGATTCTCTTCTTTTAGTTTTTCAATTTCTTTTACGTTTACTTCCTGTCTGGAATCTTCGGCAAGTCGTACTCTTTCCTTTAGCTCATTAAGTTCCTGTTCCAGTTGATAATTTTTAAAACGTATTTCCCGATGCCGTTCGATCAGTTCTTTAATATTGACTTTTAATTTTTCAAAATTTTGTAAATGCATCGATTATTTCCGCAAACTTGCCGAAAAATGTTTTGTTGTTTTATCGATTATTTGTTGGAAGTAGCGATCTACTTCCTTATCACTTAACGTTCTTTCTGTGGATTGATATCTTAAACGTAAGCCAAGGCTCTTTTTACCTTCAGGAATATTTTTGCCCTGGTAAACGTCAAATATGTCTACCGATTTTAACAGGGAACCTCCATTTTTTTGTACAAATGCAACTACATCAGCCGCCAAAATTCCCTCATCCAATAAAAAGGAAACGTCCCGCTCGGAATAGGGGAATTTAGGGATGGGCTGAAACGGTTTTTCAAAGACCAGATGTTTCTGCAATAGATCGATATTCAACTCAAAACCGTAAACCTCGCGCTCAATCTCGAATACCTCACAAACTTCTTCTGTAAATTTCCCACAGAGACCGATCAAGTCATCCTGAATCGTCACAGCTACGGTCTGATCTTTTTCCATGTAACCTGCTTTATCATATAAAATTATTTGGTAGTTGTCAAGAAATAATTTGGACAAAAAGGCTTCTAAATAGCCTTTAATATCATAAAAATCAACTATTTGTTCGGAAACATTCCAGCCCGGGAGGTAGCGATTTCCGGTCATTACTACGGCCAGGGCGTAGGGTTGCTCAGGGAGGTTGGTCCCATCAAAAGGCCCAAAAATGCGGCCGATTTCAAAGAAGTGCAGATCCCGATTATTGCGGTTTAAGTTGTAGCTAACCGCTTTCAGCATACCAGAAAAAAGCGAAGGCCGCATGACAGCCATGTCGTCACTGACCGGATTTTTAATGGCCAGCGGTGGATGCGGTGTAAAAGGCTGGGCTTCGGAGCGACGCACCATGCTCTGCGTAAAAATTTCCTGCAAGCCCAGGGCGATCAATTCCGTTCTTAAATATTGCAATCGATTTTCCTGCTCCGACACCGGCATTTCGTAAAATGTGGTGGTGTATTGTTTGGCCGGTAGATTGGCATAATTAATCAGTCGGGCTACTTCCTCGGCCAGGTCTTCCACCAGAGAAAGGTCGTGACGAAATGTGGGAACAATTACCTCGTTATTTTCTACCTTTAATTGAATACTTTCTAACTTTTGCCGGATTTCTTCGTCGCTGAATTGCGTGCCCAGCAGGCGATTGATTTTTGCCACCTGTAACGGAATGCGTTTTTGTGGCAGTGGATCTGGATAAACATCAACCACGCCACTGGCTACCTGCCCTTCGGCCAGTTGTTCCATTAAAGCGGCTGCGTTATTGATGGCGCGGATTACATTTTCGGGGTCTGCGCCGCGTTCAAAATGTTGAGAAGCATCGGTACTCAGGCCCAGTCTCTTTGAAGACATGGCAATGCGTTCGGGCTTAAAATAGGCGCTTTCCAGTAAGATGTCGCTTGTGGACTCGCTCACTTCTGAATTCTGACCGCCCATAATGCCGCCAATGGCTACAGCGCGTTTGGCATCGCAAATCATTACTGTGTTTTCCGGCAAAATCCGTTCCTTGTCATCCAGAGTAACAAATTGATCGCCGGCTTTACTGGAACGGACGTGAATTTCATGTCCCTCGATCAGATTCAGGTCAAAGGCGTGCAGAGGGTGGCCGATTTCGGCCAGAACGTAATTGGTAATATCCACAATATTATTAATGGGCCTAAAGCCAACCGCTTCCAGGCGCCGTTGCATCCATTCCGGACTGGGGCCAATTTTTACGTTACGAATGACGCGTCCGGCATAGCGCGGGCAACCATCGCTATCGTGAATTTCGATTTTAATGATTTCGGCCGTATTTTGCGGCCCCTGTTCTTTCAGTTCGTATTTTAGCTCTTTTAAAGGCTGGCCGGTCAGGGCTGCGACTTCCCGCGCAATGCCGTAAACGCTTAAGCAGTCTCCGCGGTTTGGAGTGACCGCAATATCAAACACCCAATCCTGTTCTTCTTTTAGTAATTCGTATACATTTTGTCCCAGGGGCCATTTCCGCTCAAAAGCCCAGATGCCATCGGAATGGTGTTCCAGGCCCAATTCTTCTCTGGAGCAGATCATTCCGTACGATTCCACGCCGCGGATTCTGGCTTTTTTTATTTTCAGGCCATTGGGTAATTGAGCTCCTACCAGAGCCAGAGGAACCAATTGTCCGGCAGCCACATTGGGCGCTCCACAAATAACCTGAAAGGTTTCATCCCGGGTTTTTACCTGGCAAACTGACAACTTATCGGCATTGGGGTGTTTTTCCACGTGAGTCACCTGACCAACAACCACACCACTAAATGGTTGTACCAGAGGCACAACTTCTTCCACTTCCAGACCGGCTTCGGTTAAAAGCCGTGCAATTTCTTCGGGAGTCTGTTCAAATTCTACAAACTCTTTCAGCCAACGATAGGTAACTTTCATGGCAGATCTCTTAAAATTGGTTTAAAAATCGTACGTCATTTTCGAAAAAGATGCGAATATCATCAATGGCATATTTGATCATGGCAATGCGGTCGATGCCCATGCCAAAGGCGTAGCCCGTGTATTTTTCGGGGTCCACACCCGCGGCTTTAAACACATTGGGGTGTACCATGCCCGCGCCGGAAATTTCCATCCAGCCAGTATTTTTACAAACCCGGCAGCCCTGCCCCCTACAAAAGACGCAACTAAAATCGTACTCGGCGCTGGGTTCGGTGAAGGGAAAGAAGCTGGGTCTGAACCGCACTTTAATATCCGGGCCAAACATGCGATGCGCAAAGGCCTGAATTACGCCTTTCAGATCGGCGAAAGTAATCCCTTCATCCACCACCAGACCCTCTACCTGATGAAAAAAGGGAGAATGGCTGGCATCTGGCGTGTCGCGCCGATAAACGCGTCCCGGGGCAATCATTTGAATGGGCGGTTTTTGACGCTGCATGACGCGTATTTGAACGGGCGAGGTGTGCGTGCGCAGCAAAATTTCATCAGTGATGTACAGCGTGTCCTGCATGTCGCGGGCGGGATGCGTTTTGGGAATATTCAGGGCTTCAAAATTGTAGAAATCGGTTTCCACTTCCGGGCCGTCTTCGATCGTAAACCCCAGACCGGTAAAGATCTGTTTAATTTCATCGGCCACCTTTAATAACGGATGTTTACGACCGGCGAACGGTTTACGTCCGGGCAGCGTGAGATCCAATTTGGTTTTGCCCGCTTCCTTTTTTTTGAAGGATTCGACCAAAGCCTGATACTGTTTTTCCAGCTCCTGTTTCAATTCGTTCAGGGCTTTGCCGAATAAAGGACGCTGTTCTTTGGGCAATTCGGCAATACGATCAAAAGAAAAAGAGACCAGACCTTTGCGTCCCAAAAACTTAACGCGTACCGACTCCAGATCAGCCGGGCTATTCACCTTTTTGATGGCTTCAGCAAATTCCGCTTTGATCTTTTCAATAATCTCATTCATTGTACAATCCGCCTTTACATGAATAAAAAAAGGAAGGCTTCACACAGACCTCCCTTTTAAACAAATTTGAAATGTGTCATGGTTGTTCAGGCAGTAACCTGTTTAACCAACTGCGAAAATCCCTCAGGATCATGCACGGCCAGGTCGGCCAGCACCTTGCGGTCTAACTCAATATTGGCCTTTTTCAGACCATGCATAAAAACGGAATACGAGATGCCGTTCAAACGGCAGGCGGCGTTAATCCGCGCAATCCAGAGCTGGCGGAAAGTGCGTTTTTTAGCTCTGCGATCGCGATAGGCGTATTGCCAGCTTTTTTCAACCTGGTCTTTGGCTGTTTTGTACAGACGGCTTTTACCCAGCCGATAACCTTTGGCCGCCTTTAAAATCTTTTTTCTTCTCTTACGAGCAGCAACATTGTTTTTTGCACGAGGCATTTCTATCTCCTACCTTTCATTTTTCCTTAGGCCAGAATCATTTTTTTGACGCGCTTTGCATCGGCATCGGTAATCAATGCTTCTTTACGTAAATTGCGTTTCCGTTTGGCACTCTTTTTGGTTAAAATATGGCTGTGATACGCATGATGCCTTTTGATCTTTCCACTGGCGGTCACCCGAAAGCGTTTGGCAGCGCCGCGATTTGATTTCATTTTAGGCATTTTATCATCCCCTTTCTACTTTAGTGTCATAACCATGGTCATGTTACGACCTTCGAATTGTTTGTTTCCTTCTACCTTGGCGATATCACTCAGTTCATTCTCAATTTTTTCCAACAAACGCTCACCAAATTCTTTGTGAGCCAGTTCCCGTCCTCTGAAATGAACCGTAAATTTCACCTTGTTTTTATTCATCAGAAATTCGCGGGCATGCTTCAACTTGTATTGCAAATCATGATCTTCTGTTTTCGGACGCATGCGAATTTCTTTGACAACAACCGTGTGTTGTTTCTTTTTGCTTAACTTTTCTTTTTTACTCTGTTCGTAAATGTATTTCCCGTAATCTAAAATTTTACAAACAGGCGGATCGGCATTGGGCGCAATCTCAACCAGGTCCAGACCTCTTTCCTGCGCTAAATCCAATGCTTTGTTCAAGGGCACGATGCCAACCTGTTTACCATCTTCATCGATTAACCGAACTTTTTCGGCCGTGATGGCTTCATTAACGCGATTTTTTTGTGACGAATGGGCGATGAGCTTTCCCCTCCTTGTTATTACTACTGATTTAATTCGTTTATGATTCTATCCTGGAATTCCTGGAATCCCATGGCGCCTAAGTCGCCTTCCCCTTTGTGCCGCACAGACAACCGGTTTTGCTCAACCTCTTTGTCCCCTAAAATGAGCATGTAGGGAATTTTCTGCACTTCCGCTTCACGAATTTTAAATCCGACTTTTTCATTTCGTTTATCGACTTCGACGCGAATGCCCTGCTCTCTCAGCGTGGCGGCCACCTGATCCGCATAATCGAAATGGCGATCGGCTATGGGCAAAATGATCACCTGAACCGGAGCCAGCCATAAGGGAAAGAAACCGGCATAATGCTCAATCAGAATTCCAAAAAAGCGTTCCAGCGAACCGAGCAAGGCCCGATGAATGGTAATCGGGCGGTAGGCCTGGCCATCTGAATCGACAAAGGTTAAATCAAAGCGCTCAGGCAGATTAAAATCCACCTGAATCGTTGAACATTGCCAGCGCCGCCCTAATACATCTTTAATTTTAATGTCGATTTTAGGGCCGTAAAATACGCCTTCGCCAGGATCAATCTCATAGTCAATTTGTTTGGCTTCGAGCGCATTCTTCAGCGCTTCGGTAGCGTGCTCCCAGCTCTGCACATCGCCCACAAACTTTTCCGGACGCGTAGAAAGATAAACTTCGTACTCGGTAAAACCAAATTTACTTAACACCCTGGCATTCAAATCCAGAACACGAATGATCTCTTCCTGCAACTGATTGGGATGACAATAGATGTGCGCGTCATCCTGGGTAAAGCCGCGCACGCGCATCAAACCATGCAACACGCCGGAGCGTTCGTATCGGTAAACGGTTCCCAACTCGGCAAAACGCAGGGGTAAATCGCGGTAGCTACGAATCCGCGACTTGTAAATCATCATATGAAAGGGACAATTCATGGGTTTGAGTTGATACTCGACCTCATCCACCACCATGGGGCTGTACATGTTTTCGCGGTAAAAATTGGTGTGCCCGCTGATCTCCCACAGATGCTCTTTGGCAATGTGGGGGGTAGAGACCAGCTGGTAACCGTTTTGCAGTAATTCTTCTTTTAAATAGGTTTCGATGATGTGTCGAATCAAAGCCCCTTTTGGATGCCACAGGATGAGCCCACTACCGATTTCATCCTGAATAGAGAACAGATCCAACTCGCGGCCCAATTTACGATGATCCCGTTTTTTTGCTTCTTCAATGCGCCGCAAATGGGCCTTAAGCATTTTTTTGTCCGGATAGTTAGTAGCGTAAATGCGCTGTAGCATTTTATTCTTTTCATCTCCATGCCAGTAAGCGCCGGCCACGGAGAGCAATTTAAAATTCTTGCCCAAATATTTGGTGGAAGGCACATGTGGACCACGGCACAAGTCGGTAAATTCTCCCTGACTGTAAGCCGTAATCACTTCGTCCCGCGAATCGATATCCTGGATCAACTCCACTTTTAAATTTTCATTGATCTTCTTAAAAAAATCGATGGCTTCGTCGGCTTTCATCACTTTGCGCACGGTGGGCAAATTCTCATCCACAATTTTAGCCATCTCCTGTTCGATAAGCGGAAAATCTTCCGGAGTAATGGGCCGATCCAGATCAATGTCGTAATAGAAACCGTCTTCGATGGGAGGACCAATACCCAACTGGGCTTCCGGAAATAGTCGCTTAATGGCCTGAGCCATTAAATGGGCTGAAGAGTGCCAGAAGACCTCGCGACCTTCTTTATCATTAAAGGTCAATATGTGCAATGTACCCGATTCCGTCAAAGGTTCGTTTAAGCCAATCACGCGATCATTAAATTTAGCCGCCAGAGCCTTTTTGGCCAGACTGTTACTGATTTGGCCGGCTATCTCCAAGGGCGTGATACCTGCCTTAAATTCCTTCTGACTTCCATCCGGAAAGGTAATGGTAATCGAACTCAATCTATTTCCTCTTTCTGATGTTTAGATAAAAGAAACCACGGGCAATCCCGTGGCTCATCAGTGGGACGGGGGGGACTTGAACTCCCGACCTCTACGATGTCAACGTAGCGCTCTAACCAACTGAGCTACCGCCCCTCAAAATGGAATTTTAAATTTACACTCTAAAACGAATAAAATCAATATCTATTTCCCGAAACATCAAAAAAAAAGCCCCGATTGGATAATCAGGGCCATTTTTGTGGGGAGGGAAGGATTCGAACCTCCGAAGGCACTCGGCCGGCAGATTTACAGTCTGCTGCGTTTGACCGCTCCGCAACCTCCCCGTTTCAATCGAGTTTCAAATATAATAATAATCCATAATCTTTGTCAAACATTTTTTAAAGCGAATTACCCGGCATTTTGTCTCCCGCTGATTGTCCGCATCTGCCTTTGCCTGCCAGCTGGCCGGCGCTTTTTAAATCGCCCCATTTCTGTCTCTGAATCAGACCATTAATGCCCCTTTTCATTTGCACATAACAGGCAAAATGCTTATTCTTATTATTTTAAGATCAAAAGCGCACTGTTGAATTAAGATTCCTAAAAAATAACGTGACGAACAAGATAAGTATGTGTAGCCTTTAGTACCAATCTATTTGGAGGAAAAATGGCCAGGAATAAACGTACCCCTTTCCCCGCGGTTTTCTGGATTGCCAATTCCATTGAAGTGCTGGAACGCTTTGCCTATTACGGCATTTACATGGGCTTTGGCATTTACCTGGAATATTTAGGGTACACCAAGGCACAATTAGGTTTTGTGCAAAGCTTATTTCTGGTGCTCTCGTACACCATTCCCATTATTTCCGGTACCTTTGCCGACCGTTTTGGTTTTAAGAAAGTGCTTCTGATTTCTTACCTGGCTTACCTGCCCTCTATTTTACTTTTGATTTTGACGCGCACTTTTTCCGGCATCGCTCTAACCATGCTCAGCATCGGTTTTGCCGCCGGAATTTTCAAACCGCTTATCTCTGGCACCGTACGTGCCGTTACGGATTCCAGTAACAAAACGCTGGGCTTTGGCATTTTCTACGCCATGGTCAATGTTGGCGCTTCTTTTGGTCCGATTGTGGCCGGTAAATTACGGGCCATTTCCTGGAATTACGCCTTTATGGCCGCTGCCCTGGCCATTGGTCTCATGTTCTTTATTACCCTGTTTTTTTACAAAGAACCCCAACGCCAGATTGAAGGCGTTACGTTAAAACAAAAATTCAAAGAGATGGCCCTGGTCCTTTCCGATCGCAAATTTCTGCTCTTTCTGATTCTGTTGGGCATCTTCTTCTGGTCTCCCTTTTGGGCTTTTTTTAATCTGTGCGCCATGTACATCGATCTTAATCTGGACACCGCCCGTCTCTATCTCAATTTTAAAGCTATCTTTGGCAGTTCCTTTGCCAATTTTTTCTCGCACGAAACGGCCGATGGTTCCAGAAAATTGTTGGGCGAAACCATCTCGCATACCGGTTACATCATCATGTTTTTTCAGATTTTTATTTCCAGAATGGTCAAGCATTTCAGGGCCATTCCCACCTTTTTGACCGGTCTCTTTATGCTCATGCTGGGCTTCATCACTTTAGGCCTGGCAAAAATCACAGCGCCTGCGGTGGTCTTTTTGGGCATTACCCTGTTTGCCATTGGCGAAATGATTGCCTCGCCGCGCATTCAGGAGTACATCACCTGGATTGCCCCCAAAGAAAAAGCGGGCCTTTACATGGGCACTAATTTTCTGAGCACGGGCCTGGGTGGCCTGTTAAGCGGTTTAATCTTCACTACTCTCTATGGCGCTGTGCGTTCCATGGGCCATCCGGAATATGTGTGGTACGCCCTGGCTTTGAACATGTTCATCGGGATTGGCGCCATATCCATATTTACGTTAAAATTGGGAGGATTTGAAGAGTTACAGGAATAACAGCGGAGCATGGAATCATGAGCACAAGTCCGTTCGTTGCGCCGGAAAAGGTCTTAAATAAAGAACCGCCTGACCCAACAACGGACAGGTCGGGAGGTTAAATGAGCACAAGCGATGAGAGGGAACTTCCGAGTTCCTGTTTAAAAAACCGCAATTTGCACATTATTTTTGCCGTGACTCTGATGGCCGTGCTGGGCGTTTCCAGCATTACGCCGGCCTTTCCGGTCATGGCTCAGGCGCTGCACATTGCTCCCGGACAAATCGGGTTGCTGATCACTTTTTTTACTCTGCCCGGCATTTTCCTCACTCCGCTACTGGGTTTGCTGGCAGATCGTTACGGGCGTAAGAAAATTTTAATCCCGTCTCTCATGCTATTCGGAATCGCAGGCTCTGGTTGCGCCTTTTTACAGAGCTTCGAGGCCCTGCTGGCGGCCCGTTTTTTACAGGGCATCGGGGCGGCGGCCCTGGGCGCCTTAAATGTCACCTTAATCGGAGATTTGTTCAAAGGTCGGCAACGCGCCGCAGCCATGGGTTACAATGCCAGTGTGTTGAGTATCGGTACAGCCAGCTACCCGACCATAGGAGGAGCGCTGGCCCTCTCAGGCTGGCACTATCCCTTTTTACTACCGATCTTTGCCCTGCCCGTAGCTTTTTTCGTTTTGTTTTTTCTGGAAACGCCGCCATTTAAACGCACGCCGGGCTTAAAAAATTATTTACGGCTTAGCTTAAAAGCCATGGCTAACCGCGAGGTAACCAGCCTTTACCTGGCCAGTATGGTGACCTTTATCATTCTCTATGGGGCCTATTTAACTTACTTCCCTCTGTTGCTCGATCATAAGTTTAAAATCAGTTCCTTTACCATTGGCTTAATCATGTCCTCCATGTCGGCCACCACGGCGCTCACCTCTTACCATCTGGGACGGCTGACCAGCTTGTTTTCAGAAAAGACGCTCATCAAAGCCAGTTACATTCTGTACACCCTCTCTTTGCTGATCATCCCCAATGTAACCAGCCTGCCTTTTTTTCTATTGGCCACCATTCTCTTTGGCATGGCTCAGGGCACAAACATCCCCAGCATTCAAACGCTCTTAGCCGGGCTGGCCCCCGCTCAATTCAGGGCCATTTTCATGTCGATCAACGGCACGGTTCTCAGGCTGGGCCAAACAGTAGGGCCGATCATTGCCGGCCTTTCATTTGGACTGTGGGGCCTGGAAGGCGCTTTTTATTTCAGCGCTGCTTTAGCCGCCATCCTGGGTCTGATTTTGATGCTCTTTATTCCATGAAAAAAGGGCCTCTTCAAAATTCCCATGCTTTGTGTTTCTGAATTTATTATTTTCAGGATTAACACAAATTACTAATCGCAAAGAATAGGAGGTCCTCATGCAAAAAATTCTGTTAATATTCCTCTCTCTCATTCTGGCCACTTCCCTGACTGCTGGAGAAAAATTACTGACCCTCAAAGAAGCCATTCTGGGCTATTCTCAAAATTTAAAGGTAGAAACATTAGATCAGCTCCAGTGGCGGGGCAGCAGTGAGTCCTTCACTTACGTCGATTCCCTGGAAAATCAGTTCGGCTTAATCGCTGTGGAAGCCGGACCAGGAACGGCCCAAATGCTCATTTCCCTGGATTCTTTAAACGTCCTGATGCGCGCCGCTGGCTATCAAACCTTAAGTCATTTTCCAAGAATTCACTGGCTGAACAACAATTCCTTCCGCTTCCGGCGAAAGATGCAATTTTTTATCTGCGATCTGACTAAACCGGAAGTGCGATTGATCAATGAAATTCCGGATGAGGCCCAAAACGTGGAGCTCCACCCGGAGCTAAACTACGTGGCCTACACCATTGGTCAGAACCTCTACGTCTCTCTGGAACCGAATAAATCCATTCAGATTACTTTTGACACAGAAGATGGTATTCTAAATGGAGACAGCTACGTGCATCGCCAGGAATTCGGCATTCGTAAGGGAATTTTCTGGTCGCCTTCCGGAAAACACATTGCCTTTTACCGCGTCGATCAACGCATGGTAACACAATATCCTCTTGTAGATATTGACAGCCGACCGGCCAAATTGCGTTACATCCGCTATCCGTTCACCGGCATGACCAGCGAACAGGTGTCCATTGGCGTGTACCACATGCAGACCGGTTCCATTACTTACCTGCAAACCGGAGAGCCCAAAGATCATTACAAATGCAGCGTTACCTGGAGTCCGGATGAACGCGCTATCTACGTAGCCCAGCTAAACCGCGATCAGAATCATCTGCGTCTTGTTAAATATGATCCGTACAACGGCTTAGCGCAACAAACGCTTTTTGAAGAAAACGATGAACAATGGGTGGAACCGGAACACGGCCCCCTGTTCGTCAACAAAGATGCCAGTCGTTTCGTCTGGTTTTCCAAACGCAATGGTTACAACGACCTCTATCTCTACCGTAACGACGGTAAACTATTGCGGAAGTTAACCCCTTCCAGATGGGATGTCACGCGCTTTTTAGGTTTTGACCTCAGTGGCAAAAAGGCCTATTTTCTGGCTTCAGCCAATGATGGACTGGAGCGTCAGGCCTTTAGCGTGTCGTTGAAATCCGGCCGTCTGAACCAATTAACGCACGCCTCCGGTGTTCACTTTGTTCAATTTCAAAAAGCGGGCAAATTTCTACTGGATCGCTTTAGCAATATTTCCACGGCCCATCGTATTGCGCTTCTGGACGCCAATGGCCGTGAATTACGCGAATTGCTTAATGCCGCCAATCCTCTGGCCGACTACAAAATTGGCCAGTTAAAGTTACTTCAATTGAAAAGTAAGGCAGGCGATATTTTAAATGCGCGTCTCATTTTACCCCCTGATTTTGATCCGGCCCAAAAATATCCGGTTATTGTTTATGTGTATGGCGGTCCCCACGGTCAAATGATCACCAACAGTTTTTTACGGGGCTGGAGCTGGTGGTTTTACTACATGGCTCAAAAGGGCTTTATTCTGTTTACTCTGGATAATCGCGGCACCAATAACCGCGGCCTGGAGTTTGAACAGATCATTCACCGCCGCCTGGGCACCATCGAAGTGCAGGATCAGATGGTCGGCATTCAATATCTTAAAAATCTGCCCTACGTAGATAGCACACGCATCGGTGTGCACGGCTGGAGCTATGGAGGCTTCATGACCATCTCGCTGATGACGCGTCAGCCAGGCGTCTTTAAAGTGGGGGTGGCCGGCGGGCCGGTAATCGACTGGCGCTACTACGAGGTAATGTACGGCGAGCGCTACATGGACACCCAGCAAAGCAATCCCGATGGTTACGAAACAGCAAGTCTGTTGAACTACATTCAAAATCTGAAAGGCCGTTTACTGATCATTCACGGTACAGTAGATCCAGTGGTGGTTTGGCAAAACAGTCTGCTCTATTTGCGCAAGGCCATTGACTTACAAAAGCAGGTGGATTACTTTGTTTATCCGGGCGATGAACACAACATGTTCGGTATGGATCGCGTTCACCTGTACCAGAAAATTTCGGATTATTTTCTGGAACATTTATAATTGATTTTTTGCGTTCCATGAGCCAAATTACAACAAAAACAAAAAGGGATCGGCCCCATGTTAAAGCGCTTAATGTTGTTCGTTACTTTTTTATTCTTGGGATTTACGCCACAAAACCTTCATCAGGTCTTTCAGGCGCAACCATTGACTCGCGTTGAGCAAGAAGTTCAGCAATGGCGTTTAATCCCTGGACAGGCAGACGCTCCTCTGCGCTATTTTTCGCTAACGGCAAAAAAACTGTTGATTCATGACGGAACGGCGACTCATGAGCTTGCCTTGCCACCGCACTTTTATGAATTTAAAACCTCTCCGGAAAACCAGTTTTATGCTCTGACTCAGTTGCTCCCTGCGCTCAAAGACAGGCGGTATCCCAGATTGGTGGTTCAGGTCTATTCTCTGTCAGGCACTCTTTCATTCCGCATGGAACAGTCATTACAGGATGCGGAGTCGATCCCTGAGCTAAGCGTACTGGACAATGGCGGCCTGGTTTTGAACGAAGCGCCCATCGGACGGGTTACCTTTTATTCGTCTGACGGGCGACTTTTGCGGGAGATAGAACTATTCGACGACGCTCCTTATGATCTGGAACGCGTTCTGATGGTGGCAACGACGCAGGGACGGATTGCTGTGCTGGCCAGTAAGCGTGGCAGCGCGCCTCTGGATTCCAATGCGCCCGAACCTGAAGGCGAGCCCCATCTTTTCTTATTTGATTTACAGGGCCATCTGTTGTGGCAACAGGCCCTCCCTGAAGCGGCGCCTTCCAATATTGCCTTTTCACCCGATGGCGAACATCTGCTGGTTAGCGTGTACGCCGCTTATCTGTTTAAACCATTGGTCAAAAAGACCTTGCTGATTCAATCCGACGGCGCGGTGCAAAAGACCTTTCCCTTCCTTTTTAAGTACGCCGATTTCGCCCGCCAGCAAAAACGCGCCCTGCTTGCTGATCGTTTCACGGTACGTCAGATCAATCTACGCAGTGGAGCATTGGAATGGGAACACCATTTTTTGCCGGAAAAAGGAATGGTAAGCGCAGTAAAACTGGACGAGGAAGGCCAGAAAGCGGCGGTTCTAACGGCAGTGCAACGCTTTACCAGCAATCGTTTTGAATTCCATCAGCCGCTGCTGCACATTTTTGATGATCAGGGAAGCGCCCTGCAGCAGATCGTTTTCGAAGGGGAAAAATTCCTGAGGCCAGCCCTACAATTCAGAAACAACGAAATTTACATTGGCTTTATCCAGAATCTGTACAAATCCGGGGTCCAGTAATGAAAGAAATATTCTTCAACAATTTGCGACTGCTTTCATCCGTTCAAACTCTGAACATGCGGGTCTTTGATGGTTTGAATCGGCGACCATTCTTCACGGTTCACCGTTTCTATTTAATTTTAGTGCTGATGGTTTTTAAGGCACAGGGTCAGGAACAATTTCCCTGGCCGGTCACGCCCTTTCATGAAAGCCACGAAATCACCGGTACCTTTTGCGAGTTCCGCGACACCGGTTCATCCGATCATTTTCACAACGGCACCGATATTCCCAAGGCAGATGGCCAGCCGGTTTACCCGGTTAAGGACGGAACGATCGTCAGCATGTCCACCAGCGGCTCCAATGCCTACGTACGCGTGAATGACATTGCCTACGTGCACATCAATCCCAACACCTCGCTATCGGTGGGCGATAGGGTGATTGCCGGTCAAACCATTCTGGGAACCATTTACCCGGGCATGGGCCATGTTCATTTTACTTACGGCTATGTCGGTTCTGAAAAAAACGCCATGCTACCCAACCAGGGTTTAACTCCGCTGGAAGACCCCTGGCCGCCGATTATTCGTTATGTGCATTTTTACATCAACAACAGTCTTCAAAAATTCCCCACAGCGCGCGTAAGTGGCGCTGTAGATATTGTGGTTAAGGTTGACGAGCAAAACGGCCCGCCTTCTTCTCCGGTTTCCAGACGCAATAATGGCATTTACAAGATTGGCTACAAAATTTTTAATGAGGACACCTCAACCGTTATTGAAGCGCCATCGGCCAGTGGCGTGCGTTTTCAATTTGACACCAAACCGAGTAATTCTTACGTGCACAATGTCTTTTTCGACGAACTGTCAAGCACTACCAGCCATGTTTACATTGTCACCAACCGCCTGGAGTCTGATGATTTCTGGAACACCACTGAACTGGATTCCGGAAAATATGTGGTAATGGTCTTTGCCGAAGACACGCGGGGTAATGCCGATACGGTTTACGTGCCGGTAGAAATAACGGGCGAGGACGCTCTGCCTCCAGGCCAGCCAACCCTGCGTTTTACGCGCAGCCTGCCGGAGGGCATGCAAATCGCCTGGTACCCGGTCAGCGATTCCGACCTGGAGGGCTATCGGTATTATTTTAGCTGGGATGCAGAGAGCTGGAATTTGCACAGCGACGAACATGAATTATCCGCAGACAAAAGCGATACCACATTTAACGTACAATTTTCTAAACCTGTTTTTTCCAGATTGTCTGCCGTGGACGATGCCTATCCACCCAATGAAAGCGCTTTTAGCGATGTGTACGGCACCCTGCCCGCACAGCAAAATCAACGCATCTTAATCGTGGATGGCTTTGACCGGACTCAGAGCAGCGGAAGCTGGCATGAACAGGCCCACTGGTTTGCCGCGCTGCACGGCCAGGCCCTGGCAGCCAACGGATTTGGATTTGATTGCGCAGCCAATGAAGCCGTTCTTGATGGCAGTATTCAACTTAATGACTACCAGGCCGTTATCTGGATGTTAGGCGACGAGTCCACCCAGGACGAAACCTTTAGTGCAGCGGAACAGCAACTGGTCAAAGCCTACCTGGAAGCCGGGGGGCGTCTGTTTGTCAGCGGATCGGAAATCGCCTGGGATCTGGATCAGGACAATGGTTCTTCTGGCTCCACAGCACAGGATGAAGCCTTTTTGCACAACTATCTCAAAGCCGATTACGTGGCCGACGATTCAAAGATCTATCAGGTAAGCGGTTTAAGTGGCGCTATTTTTGAGGGACTTGAATTGAGCTATGGTCAGCAACCTTACCCCGAAGATTACCCGGATGCCATTAAAGCCTATGGGGGGGCCCTACCTGCTCTGCAATACAAGGGCAGCAATCTGATCGCCGCTGTGCAATATGAGGGTACGTTTGGTTCGGGAACGGTCCCCGGAAAACTGGTTTACCTGGCCTTCCCTTTTGAAACCATTGACAGTGAAGAACAGCGCAACGCCTTTATGGAACGCATTCTCAATTTTTTCTTTGATTTAAATAACCTGGAACAAAAGCCCGCGGGCATAGCGGAGCAATTCCAGGTGGCCCAGAATTTTCCCAATCCATTTAACGGCAGTACAAATATTGAGGTTGAGCTTCCCCGCAGCGGACAAATTCGCGTGGCAATTTATGACTTAGAAGGCCGACTGATTCGCCTTCTAAAGGAGGAACATTTAAACAAAGGGCGCCACAGGTTTTATTGGGATGGCACTAATGGAAAAGGAGAGACCGTGGCCAGCGGTCTCTACCTTTACAGGATTACCTTTGGCGGGCAAGCCATTACGCGGAAGATGTTGTTGGTTAAATAGCTCTCACACTCAAGCTAAAGCTTGAGTTACGCATCCTCAGCTGCCGCTTTGCTAATTAATCTTCTTCAAGATTTCCAGGAGGTATTCCCAGACATGCTGAACGGATTCAATGCGGATTTTTTCGTCCGGAGAATGCGCACCCAAAATATCCGGCCCAAAGGAGATCATATCCATCCCTTCGTATTTTTCTCCAATGATGCCACATTCCAGACCGGCATGAATGGCGGTAACTTCCGGCTCCTTGCCAAACTTTTCGGTGTAGATACTTTTGCAAATCTGCAACAGCTTTGAATGCGGATTGGGTTGCCAGGCCGGGTAGCCATCCTTTTGTTCCACTTCAAATTCGGCCAGCTCGCCCAGGGCTTTTACGCGATCGGAAATATCGGTAATGGATGAGGCGATGGAAGAACGCTGTGAGGTCAGTAGTTCAACTTCACCCCCGCTGGTGGCAATAGTCGCCATGTTGGTGGATGTTTCCACCAGCCCTTCAATAGCCTGACTCATGGCCATTACACCATGCGGCACGGCGTACAACAAGCGCACCAGTTGATCTTTAAACGGTGTGCTGAAAACCTTCTCTGCTCTTGCGTGCTCTTCAATCTTAACGGTTACATCTTTGTCCACAAATTGCAATTCGTCTTTAAAGATTTTCTCATATTTCTGAGCAAAAGCCTTCAGGGCATCGATCTGATCGCTTGGCACATCCAGCACAGCTTCGGTTTCACGCGGGATGGCATTGTGCGCGCTGCCACCGTTAATGTCTGAAATATGGTAGTGAAACAAATCATTGAGATTGTAAAGCAGGCGTCCCAACAGTTTAATGGCGTTGCCCAGTCCCTGATGAATATTTAAACCGGAATGTCCGCCGCGTAATCCGCCCACTTTTAACAACACAGTGGTATGGTCACTGTGGGGCTCCAGCCATTCCACTTTCTTTCGCAGAATCGTATTCTGACCGCCGGCACAACCAATGAACAACGTGGTTTCTTCTTCTGAATCGATATTCAGCAAATACTTGCCTTGCACAAAACCGCTTTTCAACGACGAAGCACCGGTCAGGCCGGTTTCTTCGTCCACGGTGAACAAAAATTCCAGGGGAGGATGTTGTACATCATCGGCCTCCATCAAAGCCATGGCCATGGCAATGGCAATACCATTGTCTGCGCCCAGAGTGGTTCCCTCGGCCGTAACCCAGCCATCTTCTACCTTCAATTTAATGGGATCTTTGGAGAAATCGTGCTGCGTGTCTTTATTCTTCTCGCAAACCATGTCCATATGTCCCTGAATCACACAGCCCGGGCGATTTTCCATGCCTGGCGTTGCCGGCTTTTCGATGACCAGATTACCAACTTCATCTACTTTGTAGGTAAAACCGCGCTCTCTGGCAAACTGGATTAAAAAGTCGCGAATCTTTTCTTCGTGCTTGGAACAACGGGGAATTTGACTGATCAAATAAAAGTTTTTCCAGACCAGTTTTGGCTCTAATGCTTCAATTACTTCTCTCATTTCTATCCTCCAAAGCATTTGTTTGTACAAAAAATTAAATTAAAGAATCTTTACCTAAAATAAAAATTATTCTGTGCACAATGTACTCAAAAAAATGTGCAATCGGATTATTGGAAATGATCTCTGCTGCTTCCGGTCGAAAAATCGATTACGCAGCCTGCTTCACGGGCAGGAAACACTTTGCTTTTTGGAAATCGCCCTGAGGGATTTTTATTAGAAAAGGAAATGTACCAGCCCCGATAATGGAAAAGCCAGGTGGTGGTTCAGAAAAAGCGGAAATCCCGGAGAGTATGGCAGGGATTCCCGCTTACACATCGCTGACTGGAGGCAGATTAATGAGCGCCGTAAGATCATTTATTCCTACCATTTTCTATTGCATTCATTGGCTTCTGGTAAATCCATCGCTCCACATGAAGCTGCCATTATCCTTCACACAACTAACAATCAGTGTTTCATCAATGATTGAAGCCAGACCATGGTACTGGCCGTCATAGAGTTGATCGGCTCCTGCAATGGTAAAGGTTTTAATTCGATAGAGATTTTTTTGGGCATTGATCAATTCCAGCGTGCCAGCAAATGTAGCGCCCCAATTCGTTCCACCGGAAATATTTCCCTGAGAACCGACCACAATGGTCGAGATGCCGTCTTCCTCAACCAGGGTCCAGGTGCCTGACACCGCACTAAGCGAAGAAGCCGTTTCGTAAACCGGATCATTGGCCGCCAGACTTAAATCGCCCGAACCATCGAACACCTGTGCATTTCCCGCAAATTTAGCCACCAGTCCCCGAACATCGTTGCCTTCAAACTGAGTGCGAACGATCTTCCCATTATAAACTTGAAGTTGATTGCCCGTTTTCCCGTCAACAGTTAGTACATCGAGATTGCCTTTGATGTTTTCATCCTGTTCCTTCAAGGTACCGTGCAAACTCACCGAAAAATCAAAATAGGTCGTGTCGTACACGCCAAAGAAGGCTTCGCCTTGTGGATCGATCATGGCAAAGGTTAAATGCATCTGCTGAGCAGGTTGCAGGATAAAGGAACCAAACCACAGCCCGTCAAACTGAACCTGCCCGCCTTCCTTATCCTGATTATTGGTGGACGTTTTGGAGCAGGAAGCAAGGATGGCCAGGCTGAAGGCCATCACAAGCCAGAGATGTTTTTTAAAAGCGTGTCTCATGTTTACTCCTCCCCTGTTCATTATGGTTGAGTTCTTAAAAATGAACACATAGGTCATTTTGAATTCTGATTGATCGTTATGGGAAATCTTCCCATTTTAACAAAAACAAGATTTTCTCATCTCCTGCCATAGCGGGCTAAAACTCCTTTTGGCCTAACACAACACAAGTTCCATCTTACTTAACTTCCATTGTTAAACCTCATCTCTTTAGGCAGAGCGACCTCCACAGACGCACTTTACAGAAATCTACCGGGTGTCCTTTAAAAACAGCTCTATTCACAATCCCTGTCTGCGGCTATCTGGTCAGACTGGTTTTGAACCTTCTACTACCCGTTGTTACGTCCTTACAGGCGCCTCAAGGCTCCACATCTTTTACACAACGGAATCCAAGATTCCAGTCGTAGGCCGCTGGTTTTCGGGCATGACGCGAGGTAATGCGCATGAAAACCGGATTGGGAGTTTCCCAGCTCC
This sequence comes from Caldithrix sp., assembly GCF_056497305.1. NCBI lineage: Bacteria > Pseudomonadati > Calditrichota > Calditrichia > Calditrichales > Calditrichaceae > Caldithrix > Caldithrix sp. The sequence continues at coordinate 23,900 of NZ_JBSMDE010000119.1, forward strand.
CCCCGCGGATCACCTTATTCCCCTCCTTATCGTATCTCCATTCTTCTGCCGCACCGTTGGGATAGGGCAGATAATCACTGGTCGTCCATTCATAGACATTGCCGCACATATCGTACAAGCCATAGCCATTAGCCGGATAACTCATCACCGGTTTGGTGCCCATCTTCCGTAAGCCGATCAGACGAATGATCCCGGCAAAGAAGGTCTCTCCCTGAGCGCGATAGTTGGCTTTAGCCGGGTCAGGCTGATTCCCCCAGGGAAACCATTTAGATTGCGTACCCCCGTGGGCTGCATATTCCCACTCCTCTTCGGTAGGCAAACGCTTACCAGCCCAGCGGGCATAGGCCCGGGCATCGTTCCAGGTTACATTGACCACAGGATGATCCTCACGTCCCGGCGTGGCGTATTTTTCCCAGGGACCTTCTGCCTGATAACCCGTCTGTTCAATAAAAGCGCGAAACTGGCGATTGGTTACCTCATGAATATCCATGTAAAAGGAATGTACGGTTACCATGTGGACAGGCATTTCGTCCCCGAACCACCACAGAGCGTGTCCGGTGTCCATGTGCGGAACCTTCCGGCCCATCTGAACCAATTCTGGAATGTCTGTACTGTCAATACCCATTTTAAAGGAGCCGCCCGGGACGAGCACCATTCCGGCTGGTGGTTTCCCGTTTTGGGCAAATAGGTTAAAAACCATTAAAAACAGACCGGACAAACAGATCATCGATGCGGTGTTTCGAAAAATTTGAAATTTCATGATTTTTTCCTCCATTTTTTTGTCCGCTTAATATCTTACACAAACCATTTAAATAGGTTGATGAATGAACTTCAGGCCACCATGGGAATCTGCCGAATTAATTTGCCATCAATTCGCTGGAAAATTTCAGAAAGGTTGGATCCGGTAATGGTTAATCCATGGTTTTTTAAACCAACCACAGCATGGGCAGGATCAGGCGTTTGTTTTAGCAGATGGACCACATCCCTGGCCAACTCAATGGTGCCACACGGAAAATTTTGCTTGCTGGCCGGTACACCTGCCATCCAGGCATGAACATGAACAATGGCTCCGACATCTTTAAAATGGTCATAAATCAAGAAATGTTCCACCGCATCAACCGAAACGCGCGCTCTACGGTCATAAAGCGGCGGAACACTCACTTTTACTTTTCCTGTCTTTTTGTCGAGGCCTGTTACCAGCAATACATCCTGCCCCACTTTTCCAATGCGAGCCTTGTCGATGCCCCGCGCCGTCATCCAGAAGGTCGTTGCTCCAAGTTGAGGAATGTTTTCTCTGCAGCTTAAATTGCCATAGCTCAATCCTTTGACGCGAAACAGGTTGTACAAATGTTGCAAGTCTTCCGGCGACAAAAATTGCTCCAGGGCAAATGGAGCCGGCAAAAGTCCCAGATCATTCAAAACCCGTCCAAATTTACGCATTTGTCGCACCAGGTCACTGCCCTGCCAATAGGCTTCGGGCAAATCGCATTGCAAAATATTATCGATGGCCAGATGAGCATTGATCACAGGTCGAATGGCCTGGTAAATCGTTTCGCCGCTAAAATCAGTTGGGTAGAATCCCGCTTCCGGAGTAGTAATCCAGACCTTATTCTGGCCAGATCCTTCCAGCACAAAACAGACCAGCATGTTGGAAAGAGTGCGCACCAGAGTCTGGTAGCAGAGCGCTCTTAAATTTTCAACCGGTGGTTTTACAGCCATAAAAGAGATTACAAAGATAGCCCTGGAACGCCGGTAAAAAATTGCAGGATTACGGAAATCGATTAGGTTCAGCACAAACCCGATATCTTGCGCTTCGTTTTGTAGCTGATAGCCACGCGCGCTCAGTGTGTTGATTAATGGAAGCATCAGGCTTTCCAATTCCGGAAGAGATTGGTTTTTTTGAATAAAAAAATTCATGATTCCACTCCTGAGTTAATGCTTTAAGATCGTGAAGGGCCTGGCTTTTTTCCGAATTTAAACCAGTTCTCATGTTCTGCCTTTCCCAGCTGCAGATGAAGCACCGTCCAGAACAAAACGCCAGGCAGGCCAATGATCAGCGCCGGCCAGATCTGGTCTCTAAAGGCGCTTACCAGGAATCCCGGTACAAATAACAGATAGAGCGCATTGTGCAAAGCTCCTTCCGGACTCCAGGCCCACTCCTTAACTACAACAGGCCACTGTTTAAAACCTTTGATTCCCGGAAACAAGCGGTTCACCCGTTTACAGTAATCTGCAAATTGCTGCCCATGCTTCTGGAACAGAGCCTTTTCCTCGTAATGAATAATCACCTGATAATGCAGGAGTAAGAGCACAGGCATCAACAAGCCCACGGCAGGCAATACCAAAGCAAAACCGACAAATGCGATTAAATCGGCACCGTAGATGGGATTGCGTACCAGCCGGTAAGGCCCAATAGTCATCAAATGCTCATTCTGAACTGCAAAGCGCATCATGGTCCTGGGCGTCAGAATGGTACCGGCCCACATTCGTAAAAGCGAAGCTAGAAGCATGAAGCAAGCGGCCAGCACAAAGGCCATGGTTTGAGAAAAGTCCGCGGCAAATCCCAGCCATTTAAACAAAATGCCGCCCAGCATAAAATGACTTTTAAAACGGCCAAAGGCCAGAGCACAAACCAGGGCAACAATAGCGAAAGAAACGAAAATGCGCTTCTCGAACAACCATTTTTGTACTTTGTCTTTCATAGTGTCCTTCTCCCTCTCAACCGACAAGAAAATTCAAAATATTGGGCAGCACGGTGAGTCGGCAGGGCGTAAATCCTAAAAACTCGCCGTCAGCCGCCACCGGCAGCGCTACCTTACTTTTAATTTCCAGGGTCTTAAACTGGAAATAGCTAAAACCTGACCGCAAAATGTGTTCTCCAGTGTAAATGCGGCTTAAGTTCTGCAAACGACTTTTCAAACTTTGCTGATGAACGACCAATACATCGAGCAGGCCATCGTTTAATTTTGCTAAAGGTGTTAATTGCATTCCGCCACCGGTCCGCTGACCGTTTCCAATACTGAGGCCCAGACTGTTAAAAGAGAGACGCGCTGCTCCTTCCAGCACCATTTCGATTTGAGGGGCTTCTGCCCGCACAGAGCAGTAAGCCGCGGTTAAACCAAAGGCCCACTTCCCGCCCATGGTCTTTAACCGATGATTTAACGATTGTACCACCCGGGCCCCGAGACCAATCTGACACTCATTGACAAAAAGCCGATGGCGCTTTCTGCCCTCTAAATTCTGGTAGGTAATCAGGCCCAGATCGATTGATTGTGTCCGCCCGCCTTCAATAATCTGCAACTGCTGCTTCAGATTGGCAGGCAAACCAAGACTCAGAGCCAGTCCCTGACCTGTACCGCTATTTAACAGGCCAAAGCGCATTTTAGTTAACGCCTCTTTTTCGGCAAAGAAGATGGCATTGAGTAAATAGTGCAAAGTTCCATCGCCGCCCATGGCCACCACCGCTGGATAATGGCGATCAAGGATGTAGCGCACCATATCTTTTAACTCCCACCCAAATCGCGTTGTGGAATAGGTGAAGTTGTTTTGCCAGCAGTCACGGACTAATGGTAATAGCCTGTGCCAGCGTTTGAATGTGCGCCCGGCCGCTGCATTCTGATTAATCAGGAAGTGCATTCGATGCTTTGCCTGGCGAATGGGTCTGGCGCTGGCCCTCAATTCGGTTAACATCTGTCGCCTCCTTTGACACCGGTTAAATTGCACCGCTTGCAGTTCTGCCCTTTCCGCGGGACGAGTAGAATCCTAATGCATTACATCTTGTGAAGGAAGTATTTTAAAACGAAAAAAAACAGAACCTGCATCGACGCCTGGCGCGGGCCATCCCGTTAACCGGGAAAAGCCATCGCGTCTTTTACTTCCCATTACGCTATTTCAATTTTGGTGCCAGGAATTAAATATTTTTGTAACAGTTTGATTGTAAATGGGTTACACTATGAAATAATCTTTTTAAAAAAAGATGAGCAGTTTAATTAAGTGAACAGATGTTTAATTTTTTGGTAGCCAAAAGGAATAACAAAACCATGTAGGATGGATTTCTGCAAATGCCAAACAGCCTGAAAAAATTTCAAAGGCCCGGTAGCCTGTCAGGCCCGGGCCATATTGACAGAAATTACAATGTTAGCAGATTGTCAATAATCTTGTTAAATGTGGGACTGGGACGCATTTCGGCAGCCACGCGTTCTTCATCCGGGAAGTAATAACCGCCAATATCCACCGGATGTCCCTGAGCAGCCAGCATTTCGCGATTGATCTTTTCTTCATTTTGGGCCAGTGCTTCTGCCACGGGTTTAAAGCGTTCCTTCAGCCATTGATCTTTGTCCTGCTCGGCCAGGGCGCGAGCCCAATACATGGCCAGGTAAAAGGTACTGCCCCGATTGTCCAGTTCATTTACCTTACGGGAAGGCATTTTCCCATTTTCCAGGTACATACTTACAGCCTGGTCCAGGGTTTCGGCCAGTACCGCTGCTTTTTGATTTTGGGTCTTCTCATAGATCATTTCCAGTGAGGGTACTAAAGCGCAATATTCACCCAGGGAATCCCAGCGTAAATGGCCCTCTTTCAGAAATTGCTGCACGTGTTTGGGAGCGGAGCCTCCTGCCCCGGTTTCGAACAATCCGCCTCCTTTTAACAGAGGCACAATGGAGAGCATCCGCGCACTGGTGCCCAATTCCAGAATGGGAAAAAGATCGGTCAGGTAATCCCTCAGGACATTTCCCGTAACAGAGATGGTGTCCAGACCTTTACGCACACGTCCCAATGTAAAACGCATGGCATCGTCCGGACGCATGATGCGCACATCCAGCCCAGTCAAATCATGGTTTTTAAGGTAGGTTTGTACTTTGGCAATCACCTGGGCATCGTGAGCTCTGCGATCGTCCAGCCAGAAAATCGCCGGATTGCCGGTCACTCTGGCTCGCTTAACCGCTAATTTCACCCAGTCCTCAATAGCTACATCTTTTGTCTGGCACATACGAAAAATATCGCCCGCCTGAACGGCCTGTTCTAAAACAACCTGTCCCTGCTCATCCACACAACGAATGGTGCCCTCTCCAGGCGATTCAAAGGTTTTGTCATGAGAGCCGTATTCTTCCGCTTTTTTAGCCATCAGGCCCACATTAGACACATTGCCCATCGTCGCCGGATCAAATTGGCCATTGCGCTGACAATCTTCAATCACCGTCTGATAAATGGTTGCGTAGCTCCGGTCAGGGATCAGTGCCAGGGTGTCCTGCAATTCGCCGTTTTTGTTCCACATCTTGCCGCCGTCCCGGATGACTACCGGCATGGAAGCATCAATGATTACATTGTTGGGCACATGCAAATTGGTAATCCCTTTGTCGCTATCCACCATGGCCAGATCGGGGCGCTTTTCATAAACAGCTTTGATATCCGCCTCGATTTCTTTCCGCTTTTCTTCCGGCAACTTTTGAATCTTTTGCAAAATATCGGCCAGCCCATTGTTTACATTGGCGCCGATTTCCTTAAGCGTCTCGGCGTGTTTTTCCAGAGCTTCTTTGTAGTAAACCGAAACCGCATGGCCAAACATGATGGGATCGGAGATTTTCATCATGGTCGCTTTTAGATGCAGAGAGAGCAGGATGCCGTCCTCTTTGGCCTCTTCGATTTTTTGCTCATAAAAGGAACGCAATTCGCGTACGTTCATCACCGCAGCATCCACCACCTCTTTTTCTTCCAGGGGCAAACTCTCCTTAAGCACGGTTACATGGCTCTTTTTGTCCACAAATTCAATGCGTGTGTTTGTTGCCTGCTTCATGGTCACAGATCGCTCGCTACCGTAGTAATCGCCCTTCTCCATGTGGCCTACGCGCGTTTTGGAACCCTCTTTGGGCCAGGGTTTCATCAACTTGTGCGGATTCTTTTTGGCAAATTGTTTGACCGCCGGGGCCGGACGCCGGTCTGAATTTCCTTCACGTAAGACCGGATTAACAGCCGAGCCAAGCACTCTGGAATAACGCTTCTGGAGCGCCTTCTCTTCTTCTGTTTTAGGCTCTTCTGGATAGTCCGGCACAGGATAGCCTTTCTCCTGTAATTCTTTGATGGCCGTCTGTAGTTGCGGTATCGAAGCGCTAATATTGGGTAGTTTGATGATATTAGCTTCAGGATCCTGAGTCAACTCGCCCAATTCTTTTAAGGCATCCGGCACGCGCTGATTTTCTTTCAGATAATCAGGAAAATTTGCCAGAATACGACCGGCCAGCGAAATATCTTTCACTTCAAATTCGATTCCTGTATGGCTGGTAAATGCCTTGAGTACAGGTAACAAGGCAAAACTGGCCAGGTAGGGTGCTTCGTCCGTTTTGGTCCAATAAATCTTAAATGATTTCATATTCATCCCCGCTTGTTTAATTTTTGAACATCTGTTTCATTCGTTGTAACAAACTTAATCATTTCTGCACATAAAATGCAATAAAAGACAGGGCATTTTCACAAAGGATGATAATCGTTTTTAATGGAACGACTCCGGAACCATCGCCCTGAAGTCTTAACCGCTCCACATGCTTCAAACAGGCCCTGAAAAAAGACATTACACAATTGATTTTGGTTTCAAACGATCGTAAATTGAAATGCATCCTCAACCCATCATTTTAACATAATTCGAAAGGGTAAAAAAATGTTCAGAATTAGCGCCATTCTGGTAATTATTAGCCTGATTACGGTGTCTTCGTGCGTTTCACCACAAGGCGATTATTACGAAGACGTTTTGTATGGCGAAATTTACCCACAGTTCACGCTTGCTCTGGTCAACAGCAATGGCACGTCCTTACAAAAAAGCAATTTTGGCATGGGGATCAAATTGTTCGTCAATCACAACCAGAATTTACTGCTCATTAACGAGGAACGTTTACAACTGCTGGCGTTGGACAGCATGCGCCTGCTCCAATCGCGGGAAGTGAACTTCAGCCGGCTCTGGGAAGCCGATGTTACCTCAGATGGGAGCCAGGTCGTTTTAAGCGCTGTGGATGCCGATGCCGGCTGCGATCTGTTTTTGATCGATCCTGTCGATTTGAGCATTACAAATCTAACCCATTCCCGTTTTGCTCCGGACCGCTACCCCAATTTCACCAAAGACAATCAGCACATTGTGTTTAACGGATTTGACATGGGCGTTGCTCAATTTTTAATCGTTTACGATTTAAACACAGCACGATTTGATACTCTAACCTCTAAAAAGGATGAACTCAGTCAATTCAACGGATATTTTCCGGCCTTCACCTATATCCATTTCGATTTACAGGATTCGGTGGTCTATTATTACTACAGCGGAGCTTACAATAACCGTTTGAATGGCATTCGCGTGTTTGTTTCTCCAGAGAATAGAGACAGTTTGTTATTGAAACTCATCTATCTTTGGGGGCCTTTGTACATTTCTCAAAACAGCCAATGGGCTCTGTTTGCCGGCGGCGGCAATCCCTATTATTTGACGCTTTTCAATTTAAAAACAGAACAGTCCCGACACATTGCAGAGATGGATAATTACTTCATGGATTACGCTTTAGCGCCCCAAGGAGACAAAATAGCTTACGTACAGGTTACGAAACAGGACACGCTTGGCGGTAAACGATGCAATCCCTACGATGCTTTCAACTTGTGGTTAATCAACCCGGACGGCTCCAATAAAACGTTAATCGGTCACGGGCGCTGGCCTACGTTCTCTCAGGACGGCCAGAAAATTGCTTTTTACCAGGCCTCGTACACCGTCTATTGAGGAAGATTTTTTCTTAATTTTGATTGCAGCCCTTTCATGAAAGTGTTGAGTGATGGTTTTGTTCTAAAGCCGCAGATCTGCAACCATTAAGCAATTCCAGAGAACGCAACAAAGCTAAAAATGCAATAAGGAGCATTATTAAATTAAAAATTACGAATTTTTTGTGAGGGAGCAGGTTGTTATTAAAATACTTCCTTCAAAAGATATAACGCTTTAGCGTGCTAAAATTTTTGTGCTGTGTGAAGAAGTAAAAGCGTTGAATTGTTGATTAGTTGAATGGTTGAATGACCTGTCCACGAGGATCGGGATATCCGTTTCGCTACAACAGGCTGCGCTCGCCAAACTTATCCTGCCTGTCCAAAATAGCCAACCCAACAGAAATTTGAACATCTCATAATTTTTCAGACCATTCACCGCTTTTCATGATCACAACGCACGAACTATCTGCTGTGCCTGGCCTGACAGGCTAATCTGATGCTGGCCTCAAAATACCTTAATAAAAATCCCTGAGCATCATAGGTGATGTGAATCACAATCAAATTTGGCATTAATTGCTAAATATATTGGTGCTTAGTGGGTGAATCTCAAATAAAATGATAAAAAATCGTGGCTGTTATTAATCATTTGTGAGGCAATACATTCAAGGAGGAATTTTGCCTAAAATTCTTTTTCTAAATGGCAACCATACTGTCCATGAGGATGAAATTTCCCTTTTAAGTCAATATTCAGACTGGAAATGGATGATTCAACAGGGAAGTTTTGATGGCAACCGACTCTTCAGAAGTCTGAAAAACAAGGAGATCCATTTTATCATCACGAACAGCATTGCAGCGCCTTTATTGTACAGACTCAGAAAGCAGTTTATTTTAAGCCCGGTCATCTTCTATGCCCCGAGGTTAGATTCGGACACTTTAAAATTCTTGTACAATTCCAACATCAAACATTGTGTAGTTGGCGATGGCCGCCAGGTCCTTTTAATCGACTTATTAAAAAAGCTTTGGGAGGAGCACTGGAAACGGTTTCCCCGGCACCTGATCCCGACCAAACAAAACCATTTCACACGACAGGTTATTTCGTTTATTGAAGAAGAACCGATTAAATTTCTAAACATCAATTACATGGCTAATACATTGCAATTAACCGAATATCAGTTCAGAGAGTTACTGAAAAAAACCTTTAAATCCAATTTCCGTTCCTTTAAACAGAATGTGCTGGATCACTACGAAACGGTCCTATTATTTGAAAAAAAGTTAACGCCCGGACAAATCTACCCGATGCTAAACTATCGTAATCTCTCAGCGTTTAGTCGCTCTTTTCGTTTACGACACGGCACATCCTGGCAAAAAGTGGTGCGGGTACAGGAAGAGACATGAAGATCATCAGGCAAAGGAATTTATTTTTAATGGTGAAATTGTGATTTTTATGGAATCATTTTCTCTGTTTAAAGCGAAATTTTGAGTAAAAAATTTTAACGGGAAAAGCATATCATGGCCCAAAAAAAACGCATTCAACATTTTGAAGAAAAAGATATTAGCACTCTTGTAGAACTGGTCCGCTGGCGGGCCAGCCAGGAACCGGACAAACGCGCCTACACCTATCTTAAAGATGGCAAAAACGCCATCACCATGACCTATGGCGAGCTGGACGCCCGCGCCAGAGCCCTGGCCGCTTCGCTCCAGAAAAAAGGTCTGGCCGGACACAGAGCCCTTTTGCTCTATCCTCCAGGGTTGGAATACATTGTCGGCTTCTTTGGTTGTCTTTATGCCGATGTCATTGCCGTGCCGGCCTATCCACCAGACCCCAACCGCTTAAACCGTTCGCTGCCGCGCTTACAGGCCATTGTCAATGATTCCAAATCAACGATTTCGTTGACTACCGACTCCATCATGATGATGATCCGCATGTTGCGTCTGGGTAACCGAATTGGCAATACACTGGGACGCATGCCCTTTTTACGCAAGTTTCGAACCACCATGCGTTATTTCACGGGAAGCAAATCAGGGGTAGCTGAATCGCACACCTTAGGCGACCTGGAATGGATTTCCACCGATAAAGTGCCCACCAGCCTGGCCAATGAGTGGACCGATCCTCAGGTTGATGAAGACACCATTGCTTTTTTACAATACACCTCGGGCTCTACCGGTGATCCCAAAGGGGTTATTTTAACGCATTACAATTTGCTGGCCAATTCCAGGATTATCAGAGACACAATGCAGTATCCAGAAAATGGTGAAGGTGTTTTCTGGATACCGATTTACCACGATATGGGGCTCATTGGCGGGGTTTTACAGCCCTTGTACGGGGGCGTTCCAAGTACCATGATGTCCCCTATTACCTTCCTGCAGCATCCCTTGCGCTGGTTGGAAGCGATCAACAACATTCCTAAGGACAAAGTGGTAGCCACGGCAGCACCCAATTTTGCTTATGAGCTTTGCATTAAAAAAGCCACGCCGGAAAAAATTGAGCATCTCGATCTCAGCAACTGGTTTTGCGCCTTAAGCGGCGCCGAGCCGGTGCGCGCTTCCACCATGGACCGTTTCACAGAAATTTTTAGCAAGGTAGGTTTTAAAAAAGAAGCCTTCTTCCCGGCTTACGGTCTGGCCGAAGCCACCTTACTGGTAACCGGCTCCAAATCCGACGAAGGCCCGGTCTATCTGCATGTCGATAAATTCGCTTTAAAAAAGAACAAAATTCTGGAGGTTCCGGCAGAAGACGAAAATTCGCAAACCCTGGTGAGCAGCGGTTACAGCCATCCCTTACAAAAGGTGGCTATTGTCAATCCCGATACCTTTGAAGCGTGTAAACCAGGTGAAATCGGTGAAATCTGGGTAAAGGGGCCCAGCGTTTCCTCAGGCTACTACGGCCGAGAAAAAGAGAGCAGAGAGACCTTCCAGAATTTTATTAAAGGCAGCAATGACGGCCCCTATTTACGCACTGGCGACCTGGGTTTTCTTAAAGATCAACGTTTGTACGTTACGGGGCGCGTAAAAGACCTGATCATCATTCGCGGTACCAATCACTACCCACAGGACATTGAAGCAACCATAGAAAGCGCCCATCCAATGATCCGCCAGGGCTGCACAGCGGCTTTCACCATTGAAGAGAGCGGACAGGAAGAGCTGGTTGTTGTAGCCGAAGTACGCCAGTCCAAAAATGCCAATTTCAATGAAGCCATTGACGCTATTCGTCAGGCTATTATCGAAAATCATGACTTGCAGGCCGTGGCAGTGGTTCTGATTAAAGCCAGAACCATTAACAAAACATCCAGCGGTAAAATTCAACGTCGGGCGACGAAAGAAGACTTTTTAAACAACGATTTGCAGGTTGTAGCCGAATGGCGGGCCAAGGCCGCGCCTGTGCAGCCGTCTGTTGAAAAAGAGCCTGCTGAGCTGCCAGAAGCGTGGGAAAGCGCCTTAAAACAGACCGCCACCAAAGATGAGAAAACCAGAGTCATTGAACAATGGTTGATTAAACATCTGGCCGAGAATCTGTCCTTACCCGAATCACAAATCGATATTCGGGCTCCGTTTATTAGTTTTGGTCTGGATTCTGCTCAGGCTGTGGGCCTGGCCGGCGATCTGGAAGATTTTTTGGGTCGTACCCTGTCGCCCACATTAATCTGGGATTACCCCACCATCGAAGAACTGGCCCGCTACCTGGCTCAGGAAGACATCTCCACAGCCATGGCCATGGTCAAAACCAGACCGCAAATGCAGCCCGAAGAACCGATCGCCATCATTGGCATGGGAGCCAAATTTCCCAAAGCTCCGGACTTGCGTGCTTTCTGGGAATTATTAAAGAACAACGTAGATGGCATAAGCGAAGTGCCGCCTGACCGCTGGGATGCCGACCAATTTTACAGCCCGGAACCAGCGCCCGGTAAAATGATTACCAAATCCGCCGGTTTTGTGGAAAACGTCGATCTGTTTGACGCCAACTTTTTTGGTATTTCACCAAGAGAAGCCGTACAAATCGATCCCCAGCAACGACTTCTGTTGGAGGTCACCTGGGAAGCCTTTGAACACGCCGGTTTACCGGCCAACAAAATCATGGGCAGCAAAACAGGCGTTTTTGTGGGCATCAGCTCCAATGATTACATTCGCCTGCAGCACGGACATTTAGACAAGATCAATCCCTATTCCGGCACAGGAAACGCCTTTAGCATTGCCGCCAATCGCATTTCCTATCTCTTCGATCTGCAGGGGCCCAGCCTGGCCATCGACACGGCCTGTTCATCTTCGCTGGTGGCAGTACACGAGGCAGCCCAAAGTCTATTAAACGGCGATTGCGACATGGCCATTGCCGGCGGCGTTAATTTGATCTTATCGCCGGAACTGTCCATTACTTTTTCACAGGCCCACATGCTTTCACCGGACGGCCGCTGCAAAACGTTTGACGCCAACGCCGATGGCTACGGACGCGGCGAGGGCGCCGGCGTGGTCATCTTAAAACGCCTGAGCGATGCCCTGAACGACGGAGATCGCATTCTGGCAGTAATCCGGGGCAGCGCCGTAAATCAGGACGGAAAAAGCAACGGCATTACAGCGCCAAATGGCCTGGCTCAGCAAAAGGTCATATTAGCCGCTCTTTCCAATGCCGAAGTAGAACCCGAACAAATCCAGTACGTGGAAACCCATGGCACGGGCACGCCCCTCGGTGACCCCATTGAAATTGAAACCTTGAAACGCGTGCTCCTGCAAAAGCGTAGCAAAGAGAATCCTCTGTACATCGGTTCGGTAAAAACCAATATCGGCCATCTGGAATCCGCAGCCGGCATTGCCGGATTAATCAAAACAGTTCTGGCGCTGTACCATCAAGAAATTCCGGCCCACCTGCACTTTAAGGAATGGAATCCGCATATCAAATTGAATGGCGAACCGTTACACATTCCCACGCAAAATATGCCCTGGAAAAAAGGTCAGCGAAAACGGCTGGCCGGAGTCAGCGCTTTTGGTTTTGGAGGAACCAATGCCCACGTAATTGTGGAAGAGGCGCCGGAAATTACGCCGCCCGACCCTGATCGTGGAAAACACATCGATCAAAAGCCCTTCATCTTGCCGCTCTCGGCCAAAACGGAAAACGCCCTGAAAGACCTGGCCCGTTCCTACTCGCGTTTTATGCATAGCCAATTAGACGACGATCCCGACCGGCTTTACGACCTGCTTTACACCGCTGCCTTAAAACGCACCCATCTGGATCAGCGCCTGGCGGTCATAGCCCAGAGTAAGTCAGAATTAGAGCAGCATTTACAGGATTTTACAGAAAACAAAGAGAACGCCCATCTGATCAGTGGCGTAGTGAATCCCAATATCCATTTTAAAATCGCTTACGTCTTTTCCGGACAGGGACCGCAATGGTGGGCCATGGGCCGCGAATTGTACCATAGCGAGCCCGTTTTTAAAGCAACTATAGATCGCATCTCCCTGTTACTCAGTGAGTACACGAACTGGAATTTAACAGAAGAACTCCTGGCCGATGAGCAGCGCTCCAGACTGGACGAAACGGAAATCGCCCAACCGGCCCTGTTTGCCATTCAGGTGGCCCTGGTGGCTCTGTGGCGAACATGGGGTATTTTACCCGATGCTGTGGTCGGTCACAGCGTTGGAGAAGTGGCCGCCGCCCATGTTTCCGGCATCCTCAGCCTGGACACGGCGGTTAAGGTTATTTACCACCGCAGTCGCCTGATGCAAAAAGCGACCGGCCAGGGCAAGATGGCAGCCATCGATTTGCCGCTGGATGAAGTACAAAAACTGATTGCCCCCTTCTCCGACCGCCTGTCCATCGGAGCGCACAACAGCGTAAGCTCCACAGTCATCTCCGGCGATGAAGCGGCCATTGACGCCGTTTTGTCCCAATTAAAAGATAAAGATATCTTCTTCAAAAAATTACCGGTCAATTACGCTTTTCATAGCCCGGTCATGGATGCCTATCTTGACGAGTTGCGCGAATCGCTGGAAGGCATCCAGGTACATCAGATGCAGATTCCCATTGTTTCGACCGTGAGCGGCAGGTTCGCAGAAGACGATGACTACAATGCCGAATACTGGACGCGAAATGTCCGGCAATTTGTCCACTTTTCGCAGGCCATTGATCAGCTGCTGGAGAAAAATTTCAATATTTTTATTGAAATTGGTCCCCATCCGGTGCTTAAAAATTATCTAAAACAAAATGTGATGGAAGTTCAAAAAGAGGCCTGGATTTTACCTTCTTTGCGGCGCAAAGAGCCGGAGCGCCAGCGTATGCTTAGCTCCCTGGCCACACTGTTTACCATGGGCTACCCTGTGGATTGGTCCAGATTGTACAACAAAGTGGGACAATTAATGGATGTCCCGTTTTATCCCTTTCAACGCCAGCGCTTCTGGATTACCGATGAACTAAAAAGGGAGAACGAAGCGATCAGCAGCGATCAGACTGCTGCGGTTCATCCTCTGCTGGGCACCGAAACACGCTCGCCTTTTTTCCCGGCGCGCACTAACTGGACCATTAAGCTGGACGGTAAGTACCTGAAATCTTTCATGACCTCTGCCAATCTGGAAGCCTCGTTCTTACCGGAAACCGCCTACCTGGAAATGGCGGCCGCTGCCTCCGCGCAGGTGTTCGGTCAGCGGGAAGTGGCCCTGAACGACCTGCTGTTTAAAAATCTGTTCACTTTAAGCGACAATCAAAATCGTGAATTACAATTTAGCCTGATTCCCGTTTCACCTAAAAAAGCTTATTTCCAGGCTTACAGCCGAATTCGGGGCAACTCCTGGCACGAATGGAAATTACACAGTCTGGGAACCATTAACAGAGACCTCAACCTTCAGCAAGACAAGCCGATCTCCATCAGCCAGATCATGCAGGAAGCGCAGCCCATTTCGGCAGAAATGCTTGAACAGTTGCCGGCACGGTTTGACGCTTTGAAAAACTCCATTGAAGCGATGTGGCAAAATGGCAATCAATTGTTGGCCAAAATGAACCTAAGCCAGGTGCGCACCCCTTCTGACCAGCCCTACACCATCGACCCGCTGATTATTAACAGTTGTTTTCAATTGATTGCCTTAAAGCTGGCCGAAAAAGAGCGTCCTCTGCCGCCGTTTACCTTAAAAGCCATTAAATCCTTAAAATTAGTTCGTGCCCCACAAGACGAGTTCTGGGTTTTTATCAGAAACACCTCCCACAACGGCGATGTGTCGATCGACCTGACCTTACTCGATACCGATGAAAATGTATTGATGCAAATTGAGGATCTACGTTTCAAAGCCATCCCCATGCATGAAGCCCTGGCCAATATCAGTTACACACTGAGCTGGAGCGAGCTGCCGGATGCAGGTCCCCACACACAAAAAAGGCCGCTGGGGAACCGCTGGCTCATTTTCAGCGATCAATCTCCTCAAGCACAGCAATTAACAGCCTGGTTAAACGAAAAGGGCTTTGAACAATTTACCATCATTTCCGGCGAGGAAAACGCTTTTCACGATGATCAGACCCTGAGTTTAGACAGTGCCCGATTAGAAGAAGCGCTTACCCTACTCGATCCGTTGATCACGAACAATACGGAAGCCTTCTACCTCTGGTCTTTGGATTCTGAAATTAAAAACGAGCAATTCCTGCGTAGTTTAACCAACGCCATTTGCCCCAGATTAAAGAACTTCTGGCTAATCACGCAAAATGCCTTTTCTGTTAATGGCAGTGTAACCGATAGCGATCCGGAGCAGGCTCTACTGGGTGACCTGCTCTTCAGTTTTGGCAGAAATCAGAAAAACCTAAAACAGATCGATGTGGATGTGTTCGACCCGCGTACCCTGTTGAGCGCCATCCAGATACCCCTCAAAGATCAGCGTCTGGCTGTGCGTCACAAAACTTTTTACGTGCCACGCTTAAAACGCCAGGTGCCCGTCAAAGCGCAGGCTCCAACGCCAACACAGATCCAGTTACCCGTCCGGCGTTACGAACCGGCTGACCACGAAGTTGAAGTTGAAATCAGAGCCCTGGGCTTAAACACCCGAGACCTGCACCTGGCCGACGAAAGCCAACCCGGCGCCCTGCATAAAATCGGTATTGAATTTGCCGGGGTAGTCACCCGCACAGGAAAAGAAGTTACAAGTCTCAAAACGGGCCAGAAGGTGATGGGCCTCATTCATCACGGCTTTAAAAAATTTGCTCTGACCGATGCCCACCTGGTTATTCCCATGCCCGAACATTTAACTTTTGCCCAGGCGGCGGCTCTGCCCTTCCACTTTTTCACAGCACATTATGCCCTGAACTATCTGGCGCAAATACAACCGCAAGAAAAAATCCTGATTCTGGACGCCGACACTCCCATGGGCCAGGCCCTGATCCAGGTGGCCAAAGAGCGCCAATGCACGGTCCTGGCCACGATCAGAGATGAACAGCAAAAAGTAGTCATGGAAGCCTTAAAGGTCGATCACCTCTTTTCCGGAAACAATATGAACTTTATCGACGAAATTCTGCACATCACCGGCAATGCCGGCGTGGATGTGATTGTCAATACTTCTTCCAGTGAAAACGTGGTCAACAGTTTTGCCCTGCTGAAAGATTTCGGCCGCTTTGTTGAATTGAATCCGCGGGACTCTTTTGGTCAGTCCATCGTGTACCACAATCTGCGTTACAATATTGCCTTTTTTGCCGTCGATCTTGAAAACTTAGCGCTCCAACAACCCAAATTAATTCAGCGCATCGCCAGCGAAGTGCAACTAAAACTGGAAAAACAACAATACCTGCCGTTGGCCATTAAAACTCTGGCTTTCAATCAAGTGGGCCTGGCCTTACACAAAATGCAGAAATCTAAAGGCAATGAAAAATTTGTGCTCAGTTTTGAACAGAAAGGCGTAGCTGCAAAGCCAGTGTCGCCCGTCTTCCTCAGCGACGCCCGCTACCTGATCGTCGGTCCCAAAACTGTAAATACCATGGGACTCATTCAGTTGATGATCAAACAGGGTGTGCAGACCATTGATTTTCTGCCCCTGAATGGCCCGGGTCAGATTGATCTGCCCGAAAATGTGCAGGAAATCGATTTTTTAACCGACCGCTACATCTCAACTAAGGGCCTGCACGGTTTGATTATGGATCTGGGACAAATCCATCCCGATTACCTCATTGAAAATCTGGCTACCATTGAAGCGCTCTTCTTGAAAACCTACGATCTGCCTCTGGACTTTTTTATTACAATCAGCCGCTTTGTGCTAAATGATGAATCAACACAGGAACAGACGCACTTTAGTCTGGATCACTACTTGCTTTCATTGCACAAAAAACGGTTGTCAGCTGATCTGCCCTCATTGCATGTGCAGTTAGGTGGCGCGCTGCCGGACGATCTTTCGGTAGCCATAGGCCGCTGGTCGATTCTCAATGAATTAATCCCCATCGAAAAAGGCCATCTGATCATCACGGAAACCAACTGGGAAAATCTTTTCGCTAACCGATCACCGGAGCACATCCCGTCCATATTACACGAATTGCTGGCCTTACAAACAAACCAGGAAACTGCTTCCACAGCGGGCCAATCGCTAACGCGATCCGACGTACAGGCCATGAATCCCGAAGATCGTTTTGATCTGATCCGCGATTATTTGAGTCAGGTACTCTCCAGGGTGATCAAAGTGCCGGCGGCACAGATCAACCATGAGTTGCCCATCACGCAGTTCGGTATTGATTCGCTAATGGCCATCGAATTAAAAAATACCGTTGAAAGTCAGTTGGAGATCGGGGTTCCCATTGCCACGCTGTTGCAGGGGCCTTCCATCAACGATCTTACCAACCTGGTACTGGAACAGATGGAAAGCGCCAAACAGGAAATCGAAAAAATCAAATTTGCCCGTCGGGCCCTCAGGGCCAGCGAGCCTCTTGATTTCAGACTTTCCCATGGACAACGGGCCATGTACTTCCAGCACACCATGAATCCGCAAAGCGTCTTTAACCTGGCCTACGCCGTGCGCATCCGTTCGCAGGTAGATACCGATCTGATGCGGGAGGCCTTCCAAAAATTGATCGACCGCCATCCTGCGCTGCGCACCACCTTCCATTTAAAAGACGGCGCGCCCGTTCAGCGCATTCATCCAACCATGCCCGTCTTTTTCATGGAAGAAGATGTGCAGGCCCTGAATGAGGAGCAGATTAAGCACCGCCTGCAGGAAGAGGTGGAAAGCCATTTTGATCTGGAAAACGGGCCGCTCATGCGCATTTATCTGTTTAAACGCAGCGAAAACG